>CAZGRF010000214.1:0-6547 GCA_964527825.1 uncultured Pirellulales bacterium | reverse complement strand
TCGTCGACATGCTGCACATGGGATACGTTGATGAGGTACTTTTCGGGCGAGAGGTCGTTACTCGCCTGCCCGCGTTGGTCGATAAATGGATCTCCGCAGCCAATGAACAACACTCGACACGGCAGCCATAGCACACACAGGGTGACGGTTGCCCAGGGTGTCCGCAGTGTGCCCGCGAGGGCGTAGATAAGAAGAAACGCCTGGCGGCGTCATTACGAACAGCGGGGTTAGCTCAAAGGCTTGCCGCCGTTGAGGTCTTCGTAGGCGGTGATGTAGCGGGCGACCATGCTGTCGAGGCTCCAGGCGCTGCGGGCCTGTTTCATGATTCGGCGCATCTGCTTCTCCCATTCCTTGGGATGGCTGCGGAAGTAGCGGTGGTTCTCGACAGCCTTGCTCAGCCCCCACCAGAGCCCGCCCGTGTCGTAGTTGCGAAAGAGCACGCCGTTGCCATTGTCGATCGGGGCGCCCCAAGCGCGTAAGCTGAGCACCGTGATCTTGTCGGTGTAGCCGCCGGTGTCGCGGTTCGTGGCCGTGGCGCCGTGGATGTTGCCGACGACGTCGATCTGACCGAACGGCTCGTACAGCGACGCCCCGAAGACATCGGCAGCAGCCGCGTATCCCAACATGCTCAGGTCAGGATCGAAACGACGATAGGCGATCCTGCCGCCTGAAGCGCAGGCGATGCGTCCCATGATGTCAGCGTGAGTGTTGTCACCGCCGACCGGGTCCGCGACCGCGGCGATCTGCACGTCGGGATTGACGTCCACGAATCGCTGAGCGATCTGTTCGAGTAACTCGATCCCCTTTTGCGTCGGGTCCAGGCGCGAGGGCCAATAGAGAAGAATCGCGTCGGGATTGGCGGTCAGGCCCATCTTCCGCTGAAACTTGATGAGATTGAGCCGCTTGGCTTCGAGAAGATTGTCGCCCGGCCCATAGCGCTTAGCCAGACCCGGCTGGTCCAACTCCGTGTTCTCGTGTTGATTCTCGGGGTACACATCGGGCGAGATCCCGTTGGGGATCACGAGGGCCGAGCGGTCGTAGTACTTCACCTTCGTCTCCTGGCGCACGCTCCACGGGATCATCCACCGGTCGAGGAAGTAGTCTTCCACCACTTCCTTGAGAAACTTCTCGCCGACGTAGCTGATCTTGGTGGCGTTCTTGATCGCGGTGGCCTGGGCATCAACACACCGCTGCCCGGCATCAGTCGCAACGTACAGCACGTCCCAGAGCTTGCGCAGGTTGACGCCGTAGAACATGTCCAGGGGGATGTAGCCCGTATGCGTGTTGTGCACCGTGTGCAGGATGGGAATGCCCCGCAGACTCGCGTAGGCGGTCACGACGCCGCCGGCCATCCAGTCATTCGTGTGCAGGATGGCCCTGCCCTCGTACTTACTGCGGATTTCCTTGATGTACGTGTTGACGATCTGCCGCTGGAACTCGGCGGCATTAGCCAGAGGCCAGCCGTCGTAGGCGCTGCGGTAGCCTTCGTAGATACCCGAGCTGACGAGGTGAACGTTTTCCGGATCGAGCTGCTGTCGCTTGCGTATCCACTCTTCTTCGCTCAGTCCGGCCTCTTCGCGGAAGCGCCGGGTCAGGTTCATCGTAACCAAGTGGACAGGTATTCGTCTTTCGGACAGCCCCTTGCACAGCGCCGAGACGACCTCGCCCAACCCGCCGCTCTTGCCGGATACAAATTTCGCGAACTGCCCCATGCCCTCCGAAGGCAGGCGGTCCGTCTCGGGTGTCACGATGATGACGGCCGTCTGAGCGCTGCGCTGTAAGATCGTGAAGCTCTTGATCGCATGGTACAGCTCATCGGCAGCGTGTGTCAGAGCATAGGTGGCTGTCGTGGTAGAGTCGTAGGGATTGTCGTGGAGGCTGCACGATGCGTCCTCGGCCTCGCTCGGCTCGGACAGATACCGCCAATGATCCGAGGCCGTCAGGTATCGGAACCGACGCAGCAGCTCGCCGCCGGCCCGCTTGGCCTGCAACTCCAGGGCCTCAAGACTCTCGAAGAGAATCCGCTGTGTCCTGGACCTCAACATGGTCGGTCCATGCGGATCGTCGTCCCCGTCACACAGGCACCTCGGGCAAGGGCAGTCGATCATCGGGCAGTCGGTGATCTGAAACCACTCCGCCACTTCGCACGGATTGGCCGGCACGGTTTCATCGCAGGCCGAGATCTCCTCCCAGAGCACGCGCCAGAAGTCAGCCATCCCATCGAATGCCGGTGTCCCCTCCTCGATCAGCGGAAAATCACAGACGATGAGGGCCTGTTCACCGTCGGCCTCGCGCAGGCGCTTGACGTAGTCGCGAGCCGCCGAGGAAGGCCCTTGCAGGCGCGAGGTAAGCTCGTGACTGAGCGCGGCGTTGCGCGGCAAGACCGCGAGTTTGCGGGCCCGCCCGTGGCGGCCCTTCGCACGAAAGACCTTGGTCGGCGTAACCCCACCGCCGGCCCGGGCGTCGATCATTCTGCCGCACGGCTGGCAGAGGATCGCCTTGTACCCCATGTCGGCCACGATATTGGCGATTTCGTTGTTGTACAGCAACTCGGTGTTGGCGAACGTTGCCGGACGGACGTCGAAGACATTGTGCATCGTTTGCCGGTGCAGCGCCACCTGCTCCTTGAACTCCGTCTTGTGCGGATCGACAAAGAAGGAAGCCAGGGAATGGTAATAGGTTTGTTCAAGGAACTCGACCTGCCGCGTGTTTCTGCCGGCCTCGAACAGCGCTTTCAGGGCGTCGATGACCTGTGGGTAGTAGAGCCCTGCCTGTTCCAAAAAGGTCCCCGACAAGCAGTAGCTGATCTTGAAGTCGAGGCGGGCTTTCACGAGCTCGGTGAAGAGGCGCGTGGTCGGCACGTAGCATTTCTCGGCGCGCCGGATGAACGTGGCCTTGTTCTGCTCGTCCCAGAGCGATGTCTTGCCATCGACAGGCAATCGGAACGGCTCATGAAGACGAAGACAGAATGTTGCCAAAGGCATCGCGCGATGCTCCCCAAAGACGGAAAACGCAAGACGGAAGACAGATAGCCAAGACCATCTCTTGTCCGTCATCCGACCTAGTCACTCACTTTACCCGGCGATCGTTGTCTCTGCAAGCTGCTTGAGCGCGCAAGACTGGGTCCGACGCAAGGTCCGAGAAAACCAGACCCGTCACCACAGCCGGCGCTCGGCACGGCAACCACACTGCCGCCACTATATGCTTGCCGCGCTGTCCTGGATTGCGACGCGCTGATCCTGTTCGGCAACTGCTCCGCGTTCACGCGCTCTGCCGGACTGCGGACCGCTCCCGGCTCGCAGCCGCAGAACGAGTTGCGGGCAGCAGTCCCATAACCAACATCGGTCCCAAACGAATCCTAAACTGGTCCTGTTGGCCAGCCATAGCCGATAGGAGTAGTAGATGGGCGGCAGCCTCAAGCCGTCCCGACGTTCGTCGAGATGCGCTTGGGGACGGCGCGCCCGGAACGCTAGGACCATACAAATATGCCCAGGTATGCCGATCCCACCGCCCGGATCATGCGTAGCCGCGACCGAACCAAGGCCTGCCCTTTCTGCGCCGAGACGATTCGCTATGAGGCCGTCAAGTGTCGCTTCTGTGGCGAGTTCCTCCACGGCGACCGCCAGGAGACTGCCACCAAGTTCGGCCCGGCTCCGTCAGGGCCCGAGGCGAATCCGGAGAAGACCAATCAAGGCGCCGAAGAGGAAGATGACATCCTCTGGTATGGCCGGCCGAGTCTGTTTGCGTTGATGGGAACCTACGTCAAAATGGGCATCTTCATCGCTCTGTGCTGGGCAGTACACCGGTATCGCGTCACAGCGGTGGTGCCTTGGCTGAGCACCTACGCGACCAACATCAAAGTCAGTCCCGAGCGACTGGCGCAGGTGGAGAGCTGGCTTGATCTCGGCGCGCTCGGACTGATCGCCGCGGCCGCGCTGGCGCTGATCTGGAAGATGATCGCGCTGAAGAGCATCTATTATGAAGTCACGCCGGACCGCATCGAATGGTCACGCGGCATCTTCGACCGCAAGATGGACAACCTGGACATGTTCCGCGTGATCGACCTGAAGCTGCGACGCTCGCTCGTGGAATGTCTCCTGGGCATCGGCACGGTGCAGTTGACCACCAAGGACGACTCCGACCCGCGTTTCAATTTCCTCAAGGTGCACGACTGCCGCTACTTGTATGACGTCATTAAACAGGCCGGCCTCGAAGCCGACAAGAAACGCGGCGTGATTCACCTCGAATAGCCCCGTATCGCGGGCGGGACGCCCGTCCACACGAGCGACTACTCATGTCGCAGTGATTCGATCGGGTCCATGTTGGCGGCGCGGTAGGCCGGATACAGGCCGAAGGTAATCCCCACCGCCGCACTGATGCCGAAAGCCAGGAGCAGCGAACCGCCCGTGATCGCCGTCCGCATGCGTCCGAACTGCGTGACGAAGTAGGGAATGGCGGAGCCCAGAACGATCCCCAGCATCCCGCCGGCCAAGGTCAGGATCAACGTCTCTGACAGAAACTGAAAGACGATGTCTCTCTTCTTGGCGCCGAGGGCGCGGCGAATCCCGATCTCGCGCGTCCGTTCACTGACCGTGGCCATCATGATGTTCATAATGCCGATGCCGCCGACGAGAAGCGAAATGGCGGCGATCGATCCGAGCACAATGGTAAAGATGCGTTGGAGGTCCTTGGCCTGTCTCATCAGCTCCAGGGGAACGACGATCTCATAGTCGTTCTTCTTGTGAAAACGAGTCAGAAGCGTCTGCACACTCCGGCGCGTCCCCAGGACCATGTCCACGTCCTGGACCTGTACGATGATCTCCTGAAGCTCGACGCGTTCGAGCGTCCGCGCGCTGCCGGTGCTCATCTGCATGGACGTTTCACCGAACCGGTCCTTGACCGTCGTCAGCGGGATATAGATGCCGCCGACATTCGCGCCGGCAGCCTTCTTGGCGCCGGTGGCGTCTCTGTCCTCGATCTGGCCCGACGCAGGCGCGTCCGCGGGCCGCTCGGTCGCTACACCGACAACCCGATAGTAATCGCTGGCGATCTTCACATCCTGGCCCAGCGGATCGTCAAAGGCAAACAGCTCTTTGACCACGCGTTCATCCACAATGCAGATGCCTTGCTTGTAGTGCATGTCCGTGCTGCTGAGAAAGCGCCCGAACTTGGTGCGCGTGGGCGATATGTCAGGATACCACGGCACGGTGCCAATGACCTCTATCGAGGCACGGCGATTACGGTACAGCGCCTGCTGGGAGATACGACGGTTGGGCACAATCACTCGGACGTCGGGTATGCCGTTCTGAAAACGCTCGGCATCGCTGTAGGTCAGGCCGTACTCTGTCAAGGTTTGCTGCTGTCCGACCGAAGATTGATCTTCAGGGGGCTTGACCGTTCTTATGATGATATTGCGGCTGCCGAGCTGAGCGATCTTCTCCTGCGCGTCCCGACTGGCCCCTTCGCCGATGGCCAGCATGGCAATGACCGATGAGACGCCGAAAATGATACCGAGCGCTGTCAGCGTGGAGCGCAGGCGATGCATCCACAGGCTCTTGACGCCCAGCTTGATGGTGCGCTTGAAACGGAACAATACCATAAGTGCCTACCGTTTCTTGAATTCTTCTTTTGCGATGCGTCCGTCGAACAGCCGGATGACTCTCTCAGCACAAGTGGCGATATGCTCGTCGTGGGTCACGACAATCAACGTCTTGCCCTCCGCATGCAGGCGGTCGAGAATCGTCAGAATGTCGGCGCCGCTGGACGAATCGAGGTTGCCCGTCGGCTCATCGGCAAGAATAATGAGCGGATCGTTCGCCAGGGCCCTCGCGATGGCGACCCGTTGCTGCTGACCGCCGCTGAGCTCCGCCGGCCGATGCGCGATCCGGTCGCCCAGGCCGACCATGGCGGCCAGGTCCGCGGCGCGCTCGGCACTCGCACGCTCGCTGTAGCCCTGGTAGTACATCGGAATCTCAATGTTCTCAACGACGTTGAGCTGGGCGATCAGGTTGAATGACTGGAAGACGAAGCCGATGCGGGCGCCGCGAATCATCGACAGGTCATCGTCACTGAGCACGCCCACGCTCTGGCCGCCCAGCAGATAGTCTCCGTCGGTAGGACGATCGAGACAGCCGATCATGTTGAGTAGCGTGGATTTCCCGGACCCGCTGGGTCCCATGATAGCGACGTACTCGCCCGCCCTGATCGTCAGGTTGATGTCACGCAGAACGCGCAGCTCTTGGCTGCCAAGGTAATAACTCTTGCACAGGTCCCTCATCGCCAGGATCGGCGCATCGGTGGTGGAATCGGGAGACTCGCCAAAATCAATCATTGCTATAGTGTCTGCCTCTTTCGCCTTCAAGTGGTGCGGTTCTCTACTGCGTCGGGCCACTGTCCGGCAAGCCCCCCTCCTGGGAGTCCTGCCCGCGCCGCTGGCCTTGGGGTCGTCTCATGGACTGCGGACCCATCCCGTCGGTCATCTCCCCCTGCCCGGCTCCGCCTCGACCGCCACGCCGTTGCTGGAAGCGCTCCATCATCTGCTGCCTCT
>CAZGRF010000213.1:0-6556 GCA_964527825.1 uncultured Pirellulales bacterium | reverse complement strand
TGGCGGCGCATCCTCACCGAGGCGGCCGAGCAATCGCATCGGGGCCGGATACCCGTGATTGAGCCGGCCGTGACGTTCGCTAAAGCGCTGGCGCAATTCGACGAGCACGATCGAGTGCTGATAGCGGCGCCTTGCGACGAGTCCCCCACGTTACGAGAGGCACTGGTGCGGGACGGCAAGACCCCGGCATCTGTGGCCATACTCATCGGCCCGGAGGGCGGTTTCACTGAGCAGGAAGTGACCTCGGCCGAAGAGAAGGGAGCGGTTGCCATCGGCCTGGGCCCCCGTATCCTCCGCACCGAGACCGCCGCGATCATCATACCGGCGCTGGTCCTTTACGAGTTGGGCGAGATGGAGCGCTGAGACGATGGAAACCGGCAGGCTGTATCTGGTCTCGACGCCGATAGGCAACCTGGGCGACATCACGCTGCGGGCGTTGGAAACGCTGCGGCAGGTGGACTATGTCGCCAGCGAGGACACCCGCCACACCGGACTGCTGCTCAAGCGCTTCGAGATCAAGAAGCCTCAGATCTCCTTTCACGAGCACAACGAGCAACGGGTCGTCGGTCGGATCATCCGCCTGCTGGAAGAAGGCAAGTCTGTGGCTGTGGTCACCAGTGCCGGCACACCGAGCATATCCGATCCGGGATTCGTGGCCCTCTGGGAAGCAGTAAAGGCGGGCCTTGAGGTTACCGCCATTCCGGGCCCGACCGCGTTCGTTACGGCCCTGGTGCTGTCCGGCATGCCGGTGTACAGCTTCACGTTTCGCGGCTTTCCGCCGCACAAGCCGGGCAAGCGTCGGCGCTTCCTGGAGATGGACAAGGACTCGCCGCACACGTTGATCTACTACGAGAGTCCGTATCGGCTGCGCAAGCTCCTTGAGGAAGCTCTGGAGGTCTTCGGCAATCGCCACGCCGCGGTCTGCAAGGAGCTGACCAAGGTGTTCGAGCGAATCACTCGTGGCCGATTGTCCGAGCTCCTCGACAGCCTTGAAGAGAAGCCCAGGGGCGAATACGTCGTCATCATCGCCGGCGCCGAATACGAGGACAGGAACGATGAGCCGGCCATCTGACACGTCCCGACGTAGCAAGAGCAACTGGTTGGAAGACGACCTGACTGCGCAAGAGAGAACGCGACCCGATTTTCTCAGGACAATGGCCGGGCGCTTTGGGGATGGCTCTGCCCTTGCGGCGAAGCGCGGGAGTGCAGGTTCCGGAGAACGAGCTGAACGTCGTCGTGATTCTCGTCGATGATCTCGGTTATGGCGACCTGCAGAACCCTCTCGACAAGAAGCACCCGATGTACGACAGGCTCTTCACGGCCTTGCGCGACCACATCGTCAAATCCGGCGCCGTCCCCTGACAGAAGTACGCCGTAGACCTCCGCGAGTTGCCATCGCGCTAACGAAACACCTGCGGAGGGGATTGCATCCGGGCCTGAGTTCGGCTATAGTACTGTCCTCTCAATGAAACCGACGAGCAAAGGGCATGGAGAAGAATGAAGATCGCATTAGGCACCGACCACGCAGGCTACGAGTACAAGGAACGCATCAAGCAATACCTTGCCGAGCACGGGCACGAGGTCAAGGACTTCGGGACTGACTCATCCGAGTCGTGCGACTATCCGGATTTCGTCTACCCCGCGGCCCTCGCAGTCGCTCAAGGCGAGTGCGACCGGGCCATCGTTCTGGGCGGCAGCGGCAACGGCGAGACCATGGTCGCCAACAAGGTCCCCGGCGTCCGCTGTGCTGTGTGCTGGAGCGAGGAAATCGCCCGCTTGAGCCGGGCGCACAACGACGCCAATGTCATGTCCATAGGCGCCCGTTTCGTCCCCATCGAGTTGGTCTTCAAGATGCTTGACATCTGGCTAACAACCCCCTTCGACGGCGGACGCCACCTGCGCCGGATCAACAAGATCGCCAAGCTCGAACGCGCATAGCCGCCGGATCGAGCAATAGTGACATCTTTCGGTATTGCTGCGGCGCATCGCCACGCGTCGACCTGGCCGCGCTTACGGTTCACGCGCGAGCACCTCACCAATGCAGCCAGCCGCCGCAAACAGGCCTGCTGCTGGCGCACGGGAACGCAGCCAGACCCGCATCCATCAACCCCATCGCACAAGGAGAGAACTACCATGACAGACGCAACACCTTCATGCACTGAGCTCAAGAACGACCTACAGGTAGTCAGAGCCTCTGCGGTCTGCGAGACGCTGCGACGGACCCGGCCGCGGACCCGCAAGGACCTGCGGAACTATCTCAAGGTGTTTCTCAACATCGACGTGCCGGACAAGAAGATGTGCCCGGAGCACAGCAGTCCCCTGGATTATCTCTGGTACAGCTTCGCCACGGACTTCGGCTTCCAGACTGCGGGCCGCGAATCGGCGTCACGCCCTGCAATAGCCAACGCCGACGCCATCGTCTGGGCCAACCGGGCCGGCGGCAAGACGGAGCTGGCGGCAGTGGCGACGCTCCTGGACGGCCTGTTCAAGCCCAACTGCCAGATACGTATCCTCGGCGGGTCGGGCGAGCAGTCCGGCCGCATGTACAACTACCTGACGACCTTCCTGCAGAAAGGCTTCGAGACGCTGGTGGCCGGACCCATACGCAAGGAGAGTTGCCACTTCATCAACGGCGCGACGGTCGAGGTCCTGACCCAATCGACCACGAGCGTGCGGGGCCAGCATGTGCAGAAGCTCCGCTGCGACGAGGTCGAGCTGTTCGATGAAGAGGTCTTCGCCGCCGCCAAGTTCACGACGCTGAGCACGCCTCACGTCCGCGCGGGCATGGAGCTCATCAGCACGATGCACCGGCCCTACGGCATCATGCAGCGGGAGGTTTCGGCTGCGACCAGCGCGGGCGTGCCCGTGTTCAAATGGTGCCTGTGGGAGACGATTGAGAAGTGCAGGGATCGCAATTGCTCGCGGTGTCCGCTGTGGGAGGACTGTCGCGGCCGGGCCAAGGGCGCCTGCGGCTACCTAAAGATCGACGACTGCATCGCCCAGATGCGACGGAGCAGCCGGGCTGGGTGGGAAGCGGAGATGCTGTGCGTCAGGCCCTCGTTGGAGAACGTCGTGTTCAGCGAATTCGAGCCGCAGGTGCACGTCAAACCGGTCGATTACGATCCGAACCTGCCTCTATACCGCTCGCTGGATTTTGGCTTCGTCAACCCGTTCGTGTGCCTCTGGATCCAGGTGGACCACGAGGGGACGGTCAGAGCTATCGACGAGTATGTCCGCAGTCGGGCAACCATCGACATCCACGCCGAACAACTCAAGGCCAGAACACCCTGCCCGGAAGAGCGGGTCGCGGCCACCTTCTGCGACCCCGCCGGCGCCGGTTCCAGCGACATCACCGGGACCAGCATCGTGCGGGAGCTGCGCGCGCTGGGCATCCCGACACGGTATCGGCGCAGCGGCATCGTGGAGGGCATCGAGCTGATCCGGCGGGCCATCCGCGCCGGCGACGGTCGCAGCTCCCTGGTCATCTCGCCCCGCTGTGTCCGCCTGATCGAAGCGATGCAGTGCTACCACTATCCCGATTCCGGCCCGACCGCCTCAGGCGAGTTGCCCTTCAAAGACGGCGTCTACGACCACCCCATCGACGCGCTACGCTACTTCTTCGCCAACTACAGGCGGAATACAGGAACCACCACGCGCCGGTATTGAGCGAAGCGTACCGCGTCAAGAAACGCTTTCTGCACCTTAATCTTCTGCAATATAGAAGGTTTCCCTTGCACAAGGCCGATATGGAACCGTATACTTCTATCTAGAAGAAGGAGGTAAACCATGCAAATCGGAGAAAGACTCAGGCTTGCACGCGGCGCCCTGGGCTACACGCTTGATAGGGTCGCCGCAGAAACGAATATCGGACAGTCTTCGCTCTCGGAGTTCGAGAACGGCAAGAGGGAACCGCGCTTCTCGCAACTGAGCCGACTGGCGGAATTGTATAGAAGGTCCGTCGAGTTCTTCTTGAGAGAGGAGCCCTTGGTCGAGAACACCATGCTCTGGCGTGACGCTCCCGAAACCCAGGAGCAGGTCAAGGAAACTGAAGCGCAATTCCGCCAGCTCTGCGAGCAGTACCGGATGATCGAGATCATCCTGAATGAGGTTAGGGAGACGAAGCTGCCAGCGCCGAGGGCGAGGGACCCCGAGGACTTCGACTACGCTGAAGCAGAGTTCTTCGCCAAGCAAGTTCAGAGGGAATTCTGTCTTGACGATGTGCCCATCGCATCGTTGAAGAAGAAACTCGAAGAGGTCTATTACATAAAGATATTCTATCTGAGTTTCTCAGGTAGTGCCATCTCCACAGTCTCGGAACAGTTCGGCCCAGCGATCCTCTTGAACTCTAACAACAAACAATGGCGACGCAGCTACGACCTCGCTCATGAGCTCTTTCACATCTTGACCTGGCACGTCTTTCGGCCCCATGAGGGCGTGGCCACTACTCGGGAGGAGCGTCTGGCCAATGCGTTTGCTAGTCGCTTGCTGATGCCAGAGGAGTCCATCACATTCAGGATCAAGGAAAGAGCAGACGCGAACGGCAGAATAAGCTTCGGACAGTTGGATGACATTGCGAGGGAATACGATGTGTCCCTGCAGGCCTTAATATACCGCTTGGCCTCGATACATCACTTGTCCAAGGCTGAGACCGCAGATTATGTTAGCCGCGCCCAGAAGTATCTGACCTGCCTCAAACCACGTTCTTCGGGCCAACCGGATGAACGACCCGAGCGCTATTGCAGTCTCGCGATCAGGGCCCTCAACGAAGGAAAGTTGTCTTTGGCTCAATTCGCCAGGTACATGGGGCTCAGTTACAAGAAGGCACAGGAATACCTGATGGACGAGGGAGACCTGACGGATGAAGAAGTTTCAATTCCTGTTGCTTGACACTGGGCCAATCATAAAGCTCTTCGAGTTGGGCATTTGGGATGCGTTCATCGCGAAATGCGATGTCACGGTGTGCAGGACGATTGTAGACGAGGCGAAGTGGGCAAGCCGTGACATCGAGGACGTTCGAATTGATCTTGAGGGCGATGAACGCGACGGACGAATCCACATAGTCGATGTTGAACTGGCCGTAGCAAAGGCATTTTAGGATAAGTTCGACCTCTCGTATCAGGCAGTACTTCACGACGGGGAGAAAGAAACACTGGCATTCCTGTGTGACTCTACAGAAGAATGGCTCGTATGCGCCGCAGACAAAGCCGTGTTCAAGATTCTCGGTGCCATCGGCAAATCTGAACGCGGCGTGTCCTTGGAGAAGGTTCTGTCAGGAATCGGACTCGGCCGCGAACTGGAGTGGCCTTACACTGAGAAGTTTCGCCTGCGGTATACCCACCTCGGCCAAGCCGATTCTATTCAAGATCAAGGCTTGCTCTAACCCACCATAGTTCTGGTGTTGCACATGTGGCCTTTCTGTAAGATGCTGCAGGTGGGCTTTTCGTTGACCGGTGGCTGGTGGGCGGGTAGACTTCGGGTGGTCCTTTTGGCCGAGGGAAGAATGAACTACGAGTTCAGTACTGAGAATATCTCGCAGCACATCGTCAAGTACGGCGTGGATATCCGCCCGGCGTTGGCGCCGGAGCAGGACCGGACTAAGCTGCAGGACTACGGCAACTGGCTGGTCGAGCAGTTCCCGGTCGTCTTTGAGACGCTCCTGTCCGGCCCGCGCCAGTTGCGGGTCCAGCGGACTTTCATCCTGCCCAATGCCAAGCGGGTGGAGCTGCCCACGTTCGTGCTGACCGCGCGCGGGCCTGTCTTCACGTTCCCGGAACGGCTCTACATCGACCGGGCCCATGAGCTGGATATCCCCGAGAAAGACAAGATCTTCCGCAGGGCCTTCGACGAGCTGCGGACCCGATTCGGCGAGCGCACCGTGCCCCGCGTCGGCGTGGTGCATGAATTCGTCTTCGATACCGGCTACATCAACTCTCTCGACGTGGTCGCCAGCAATCTCAAGCACGAGCAGTGGCGACAGAAAGCCAAGAACCTGCGCATCTTCATGGAAGCCCCGAACGACGGGAAGAACGTCAACATCGAGCTGCGCCCGACCTACCTGCAGCGCGCGGGCACGCAATCGGAGCCCGCTTCGCCCGAGGCCCTGAAGTTCGGCATTATCGTGAATGTCGACATCAACAATCAGCAAGTCGCGGGCGATCTGTCGAAGGCCGAGGTGAACGACATCCTCGTTTTCGCCAGCGACTACATTCCGGAAGAGCTCATCAGGTTCCTCAACAACGAGGACTAATCCGAATAGGCCCCGCGCTACGCATGGCACTCATGGGTCATTTGGCTTGCGTTCTCGGGGCAATCATACTATACTGCTGTCGTGGGAATAGTGGGCGTGTACCCACCTGTTCTCACCGCGGACGAGGGTGATTTGGCAGGTGATCTATGCTGACGGACAACATTCTCGAACTGATCGGGAACACTCCTTTGCTGCAACTGAAAGGCGAGCGGGTCTTTGCCAAGGCCGAGTTTCTCAATCCCGGCGGCAGTATCAAAGACCGCATCGCTCTGGCGATGCTGGAGGCGGCCCGCCGAGACGGCAAGCTGC
>CAZGRF010000212.1:0-6567 GCA_964527825.1 uncultured Pirellulales bacterium | reverse complement strand
GAAGACCCTGGCCAACATCGACGCCGACTACTACCCCACTGCGGCGGCGATCGCCGAGGGTTTGGCCAAGCAATTGACAAACCCGATTCTCTGGCAGAAGTGTATGGAGCGCCTGCTGGGCGAGGGTGTGGAGCAGTTCTATGAAATAGGACCGGGGCGGGTCCTGACCGGATTGATGAAAAGGATCGACAGAAGAGCAAGGGTTGTCAATGTCAGCAACCTTGACTCGGTCAAGAGCCTGATCGGCAGCAAATGACAGCAGCGCACTCGCTCATCGCCGGACAGATTGGAGGTTCAGAGGATGGCGGAAGAACGACTTGCAGTAGTCACAGGAGCGGCCAGGGGAATTGGCCGCGCTATCGTATTCGAACTGCTCCGACAGGGGCGCATCGTAGCCGGGTTGGACATCATGCAGGACCAGCTCAACGACTTGGAAGACACGGTCGCGAAGGCCGGCTTCGAGGTGTTGACGCAATGTGTCGATATTACCGACACGCCGAGGTTCACCGAGGTGCTTGAGAGTCTTGCGGCCGAGCACGGAGGGATAGGCATACTGGTCAACAACGCCGGCATCACGCGGGACAACTTGCTCATCCGAATGACAGACGAGGAGTTTGACAAGGTGCTTGATGTCAATCTCCGGGCGGCGTTTGTGGCCACCCGGGCGGCCGCCAAGTCTATGATGCGAAATAAGTTCGGGCGGATTGTCAATATCAGCTCTGTATCCGGCGTCATGGGCAATGCCGGACAAGCCAACTACTCCACGAGCAAGGCCGGGCTCATCGGATTGGCCAAGACTACCGCCCGCGAACTAGCCAAGAAGAATGTTACCGCCAACTGTGTGGCTCCCGGTTTCATCGACACCGAGATGTCCCGCAAGCTGCCCGAGCCGGTCATCGAAGCGGCCAAACAGATGATCCCCATGCGCCGTATGGGCAGCGTCGAGGACGTCGCCAAGGCAGTGGCCTTCCTGGCAAGTGATGAAGCAGGTTATATCACCGGCCAGGTCCTCTGTGTGGATGGGGGTATGGCCATGTGAGGACGGAGCTCCCTCAGAATGCGGGCCGAATTGCCCTCTCGCAGCAGCCCAGGCTGAGCCGGGAAAAATGTGGAAAAAGCCTCAAATGCGTTGAAAATGATTGTACAAAGACCCGCCCAGTCGGTAAGATACCCGCCAAAAATCGGGAGGGCGGCAGTTTACGCATAGACCCATAGAACTGCAACCAAAGCCTTACAAGAGAATTCCGATTCTTTTAAGGAGAGTGTGCAAATGAGTGGTAGGGAGGATAAGCCGGGGAGTGACGAGGTCGTCATCTTCGCCCTGAGCAGCAAGGCAGTGAGCGCGTACAAAGACGCAGGGTCGCCTCCGGACATCGCAGCCACGGCTATGGCCAAGGCCGGCGGACTCGAGGGGACTCGGCCTCTCATAACCAACGCAAACGGCGCGATATGGCCCAGTGACGAACTCGTCCAAGACTTTGCCACTTGGAAGGTCTGGGCCGAGGACAGCGGCGCTATATGGGTCACGAAGAAGAAGATACCGGGAGAGACCTACAAAGAGGATTCTGATGTGCGCAAACTGCCCAGTGTGCGCCTTCTCGGACGTGTACCGGCACTCGCCTACCTCACCGGCCTCTGCTTGCAGAAGGGGCTTGACCCGCAGCACATCTCGACTGAGGGACTCAAACAACTGGAAGGCGAGGCTCCTGGAGTGCCCGTGCACGAGGATCCTTATGTGCAGACGATCCAGAACAAGGTAATCGAGATAATCAGCGAACAGATGGGTGTTGACAAATCCGAGATAAGCCGGGAAACCTCCTTCATCAACGATCTGAATGCCGATTCTCTGGACACGGTCGAACTTGTCATGGAGTTCGAGGATGAATTCGACATGAGTATCCCAGACGAGGAAGCAGAGAAGATCCAGACCGTCGGCGCCGCCGTCGATTACATCGTCAACATAGCTCAATCCAAGAAGAAAGAAAGCACGTAAGTCCGACATGGATAGACGGCGAGTGGTCATAACGGGCTTGGGGTGCGTTACTGCGCTATCGGAATCCGTCGACGAGTTCTTTGCCGCGCTGTGTGAAGGCAAGAGCGGGGTTTCTACCGTTGAGTCCTTCGACACCAGTCAGTATCCCGTTCATTTTGGAGGGGAAATCAAAGACTTTGACGCAGGTAAGTACGTTGACAGACGTGACTCGAAACGCATGGACCGGTTCACCCAGTTTGCCGTGGCCGGAGCCATTCAAGCGGTTAAGGACAGCGGCATAGACTTCTCCAAGGAGAACCCCTACCGTGTCGGTGCCATCGTCGGGACGGGCATCGGCGGCATCAGTGAGATCGAGGAGCAGCACCTTCGCTTGCTTGACAAGGGTCCGAGCAAAGTCTCACCCTTCTGTGTGCCGCGGCTGATGTCGAACGCGGCCAGTGGGAACATCGCGATTCAGTTTGGGCTGCGCGGACCGTGCTTCAGCGTCTCGAGTGCATGTGCTTCAAGCAACCACACCATCGGAGAGGCATTCTGGAATATCGCCAGCAACCGTAGCGACATGGTGGTTACGGGCGGTTCCGAAGCGGCCCTAACGCCGATCGGGCTCGGTTCCTTTTGTGCGGCTCGTTCCTTGAGCCTGCGCAACGACGACCCGCCGGCAGCGTCAAGGCCGTTTGACCGAGATCGCGACGGGTTCGTCTTGGCGGAGGGATCGGGTATCCTGATGTTGGAGGAGTACGAGCACGCCAAGAAACGCGGCGCACACATCTATGCGGAGCTGTTGGGCTACGCGGCAACGGACGACGGCTACCATATTACCGCGCCGCTTCCGGACGGCGACGGTGCGGCCATGGCCATGAAACTCGCCTTGGACGATGCCAAGGTCGACCCGGAGCGGGTTGACTACATCAATGCGCACGGCACCAGCACAGAACTCAACGACATTGCCGAAAGCATGGCCATAAAGACCGTCTTCGGCGAATACGCCTACAACATGCCGGTCAGCTCCACGAAGGGCAGCCTCGGACACATGCTGGGAGCCACCGCGGCTATCGAGTTGATCGCGGCCATCAAGACGATCAACGGCTCGATCATTCCGCCCACGATCAATCTCGAAAACCAGGACGAGCGCTGTGATCTCAAGATGGACTACGTTCCACTGAAGGCCCGCGAGGCCAGAGTGGATATCGCAATCAGCAACTCTTTCGGCTTCGGCGGTCACAACGCCTGTCTCGTCGTCGGCAAGATCTGATACGGTTCCTACGAGTCACCGTTGCATCGGCCTGGCCTTCGTGTGATCCAGGCCGGCATGCCATCGACCCGCGGCGGCGGTCTTGATGTAGTCGCTGTCCTGACATTCGAGTCGAGGCCGCTCGGGCTGTGGATTGCGGCAGAGACGATGTGGCGGAAACGGGAGTGTCAACGCAGAATGACCTGGGCGTTACTACTCTTGGCCGGTGGGTTGCTGCTTCTGTGGAAAGGAGCCGACCTTCTGGTGAACGGCGCGGTCGGCATTGCCGAGCGTCTTGGGATCAGCCAACTCGTCGTAGGCCTGACCGTTGTCGCAATGGGAACCTCCGCACCCGAAGCGGCTGCGAGCATTGCAGCGGTCATGACCGACAAAGGAGACATTGCCATCGGCAACGTCTTCGGCTCGAACATCGCCAATCTGGCTCTGGTTGGCGGCCTTGTGGCCCTGATTCGCCCGCTCCAGGTGCAGGCACGGACACTGCGACGCGAGATCCCGACCATGCTCCTGGTCGCCCTGCTGCTGTGGCCGGCGTTGCACGGTCTGACTATTTCACGCGTGGAGGGTGTCGTCTTCATCGCCGTCTTTCTGGGGCTTGCGGCGTACACCATCCGCACCGCGCGGACGGGCGAACCGCCCACGTTTGTGGACAATCCGCCCCGGCCACATGCTGTCGGCCGCGATCTGAAGAGAGATTTGGCGCTCGCTGCAATAGGTCTGGCCGGCCTCACCGTGGGAGCTCGCATGGCTGTCAGTGCGGCCGTGACCATTGGCACGCTTGTCGGCCTCAGCGACGCGGTCGTCGGCTCAACCATCATGGCGGTCGGCACGTCGCTTCCCGAGCTTGTGACCTGTGTCCTCGCTGCTCTTAAGGGTCACCACGACATCTCCGTCGGCAACCTCGTCGGCTCCAACATCTTCAATACACTCCTGGTGACGGGCATAGCGAGCGTGGTTCGCCCGTTCGTGGTCAGCGCACGTTTCGCCAATGGTCCCGACTACTGGATCATGATCGGTGTCAGCCTTGGCTTCGCTGCGACCGTGATTCTGAGCAGGCGCGTCGTCGGGCGTGTCGGGGGGACAATCTTGCTGGCCACATACGCCGGGTACCTCGGCTACCTGCTGGTCTTTGCGGCGGCAGCATGACACCTAGGAGGTGCAGGGACAAGGCCTCACGGACGAAGAAGCATCGCATCGGCAAAGACCTCTGCGAACTCCTCCTCATGAGCGATCTCAACATACTGGATTCGCTTCGCCAAGGCCGTCGCCCTCTCCCTGCACGCCTCGCTGAGCAACAGCATTATGGCCCCGGAAGCGGCGGCATTACCCACGAAGTGGATTCGCTCCAAAGGCACGTTGGGCAACAGGCCGATGCTTATCGCGCTACTCGGCCGGATGTAGTTGCCAAACGCCCCTGCCAGCAGGACGCTGTCAAGATCGGTCTCGACGATACCGACCTTCCTCAGTAGAAGCTCGATGCCTGCTCGGATTGCGCCCTTGGCGAGTTGCACCTCACGGATGTCCCTCTGAGTCAGGACTACCCTCGGTTCTGAAGGTCGGCGGTCAAACGCCAGGCAGAACGCCGGCTGTCCATCCACCTCGACCACTCGTGCGGCAATGGCCCCCGGCAGACGCGGTTCGGTCGTCTCAGGAGCCACAAAACGTCCCGTCGGATCGATCACACCCAGGCCAAGAAGCACAGCGACGGCGTCAATCAATCCACTGCCACAAATCGAGCGGGCAGTCGTGCCGCCGATCACATCCAGGGCTATGTCCCCATCACCGACGACGACGGCCTCAATGGCCCCGTCCGCCGCCCGGCTACCGCACGCGATCCGGGCCCCTTCGAGAGCAGGACCGGCCGCACAACTGGCCGCATACAGACGATCCGGGGTCCCAAGCACCAGTTCGCCATTCGTGCCGATATCCACCAGCAGGGTCGCAGTCGCGATGTGGTCCACATCCGTGGCGAGCGCCGCGGCAGTCGTGTCCGAGCCAACAAACCCGGCGATATTCTCAACTGCATGGACGTTCCCGGCCGGGTTCATGTGCAGGTGCAAGTCGGTCGGCCGTAAGTCGTGGGCCTCTACGGAATGGGCTCGGTACGGAGCAAGCCCCAACTGTTGGACGGGAAAGCCAAGGAAAAGATGGTTCATGGTGGTGTTGCCGACGATGCACGCCTCGTAGATTGAGTCCGCAGCGACATGACCAGCATCACACGATGTGTGAATGAGGCTGTTTATGCAGTCGATGATTGCCTCCTGCAACTCGCTTGAGGCCGCCTCGGACTTGGCATAGTTGATCCGGCTGACTACGTCGTCGCCGAACCGCACCTGAGGATTGAGCGTTGCGTGCGTCGTGATGCAGCGGCCGTCAGCCAGGTTGACCAGCTTGGCCACCACGGTCGTTGTGCCGATATCCACTGCCAGGCCCAGAATATCCCCCCTGCCCGCAACGGATCGGTATCTTTCGACGACGGTCGGCTGGACTTCGGCAGCGGGATCCAGCCCTTGCGAGAGGATTTTGTGCTCGTAGAGACGCGACGTCGATGGAACGGTCACCGTCAGATCACCCTGCACGGTGTACTGGCAGGCGAGCACTTCCGTACCGGACGGGTGCACCTCCACCATACACTTGCGGCACGTACCCTTGCCGCCGCATGAAGTCGTCAGAACAATGCCCGCTTGGCTCGCGGCTTCGAGGAGAGTGGCGCCCTGGTGAATGGACACCTCCTTGTCATCGGGCTTGAAGACTACACGGAAGTGCTCCATGTGTGCAACCGCGCCTCCGGCTGTTCGAGACCGGCCCGGCGTGAGAATCCCTCACAGGGCGCAAATTGTGAAAGGAAAACGCTTTTTAGCTGATCTTGTGCCTTATTTTCCAGCGTGTGCGTCGCTTTTTGCTTCCGATCTTCCTTCTGCGTCTTGGTTTACTCATGCATTCCTCCAACAAAACTCGAAATCCCTGTCATAAACATGCCACGCAGCGTATAATATTATGTTACACGGCACTTGCTCGCCTGTAAAGGCGATAATGCGGCAATTGTATCAAGCGCAAGACGCGTATCTGACCGCGGGTGCGGCGAGAAGCCCCTGGCATGCCACTTCCGAGCGGCGCGAAGGCTTGGCTTTTCGCTCGGCACCCCCGATTACGGGGTGCAAATATGATTCAATGCGACCAATGCGAATTGTGCGAGATCGGGCCCGAAGGCCGGAAGGTGTTCAAGTGCGATCCCTTCTCCAATATCAAGGAGCCGGAATGCATTGCCAAGTGGCAATTGCTCCGGCTGGACATGCTCCTGGCCAGCTACCAAAGCATGCTGAAA
>CAZGRF010000211.1:0-6576 GCA_964527825.1 uncultured Pirellulales bacterium | reverse complement strand
AAATCTGGCCGCCAGCATGGGGTGCACGCGCACTACTGGTCCGAAGATGTTGGTGAACAACTACCGTACGATGTTGAGGGAAGTGCCGCAGTATTATGACAAACTTGGCAAGAAGGATGCCCGGTTGACGGTCGTCTTGGCAGAGTACCTCGACGGGACCAACACGTCCATTGACTGCCTGGCCGACCACACGGGCCGCGTCTACACGACACCCGTTGTAGACGTCCTGACCGGTCGGGACATCGGGATAGACGACTTCCATCACTTTGCTCGTCTGGTTCCGTCGCGTCTCAGCCTGCCGGAACAAGAAGAACTGAAACGGCTTGCCGTGGCCGGTGTGCAGGCTCTCGACATGACGAGCTCTGCTGCCCACGTCGAGTTCATCGGTCAGCGCATAGGTGAGATTGCAGCCCGACCGGGCGGCAATCGGCCGCGGATCCTGGAGTTGGCCTTCGGTATCGACGAGATTCATGCCTACTATCAACTTCTCTGCGGACAAACTCCGGACTTGCGGCCGGACCGCCAACGTGCTGCAGCAGCCATTGTCACGCCATTTCCGCGTGGCAACGGCACGTTGCGTGCGATCCGGCACCTCGACCGGCTCACAACGCTGCCCGGCTACCTCTACCATGAGGTAAGGCTGCAGCCCGGCCAGGCGGTCGGTCTATCCAGGAGCGGCTGCCGTGCTCCACTGTACATAGAGTTGATGTCCGCCGACGCGGATGTCGTGCGCCGCAGCGTGGATGAGATTGCGTCGTGGACGGATTTGTACGAGTTGGAGTAAATGACTACCCCACAAGCAACATTGGTTTCACTCTCTCCGACCGCACGCTGCATACTGACCGCCCGGTTCTGGCGGAGCCTTGCTCAAGGCGTGCTGGTGGTGGACCTGGCGCTCTACCTAAGCGCGCTGCACTGGTCTGGAGCGGCCATTGGCGGCGTGTTGAGCGTCTCGGGAATCGTGAGTGCGGCCCTCGGCCTGGCAATCGGGTTCGTGAGCGACCGCTTCGGACGCAAGCAGTTCTTGCTAGCCTACGAAGCTCTTTGTTGTGTATGCGGCCTCGTGGCATTTTCTACCAGCAACACCGTGCTACTCGCAGCCGCCATAGTCCTCGCGGGTTTCGGCCGGGGTGCAAATGGTGCGGCGGGACCGTTCGCTCCGGCGGAGGATGCCTGGCTGGCGGAAACCGTCGAGCCGATCGCACGGGGTTTCGTATTCAGCCTGAAATCCGCGATTGGCTTTGTCGGGATGGCAATAGGCGCACTGATGGCGATGTTACCCGCATTGTGGACCACGACCCTCGGCCCGGCGGGGAGTTACCGTCCACTCTTTCTCATTGTAGTTCTGGGCAATGCCGCCAACGTGTTCATTCTCTGGCGCACTCCAAATCAAGCCCCGGCGCCTGCGCGGAAAGGTAACGAAGGGCCTACCCAACCGCCGAAAGAAATCCGAGGGCGCGAGAATCAGTTTCTGCGGCGTTTGATGGCGCTCAATATCCTCAACGGGTTCGCGGTGGGACTCACCGGTCCGTTGATGTCCTACTGGTTTGAACAGCGTTTCCATGTCGGTCCCGTTCTGATCGCGCCCGTGATGGCGGCGACATTCGTTGCGGTTGCGGTGGTGTCAGTGTTCAGTGGCGGACTGGCGCGGCGCGCCGGCCTGGTCAACCTCTTCGTGTGGGCGCGCGGGAGTGGATTGGTGGTCTTGATGCTCCTCCCGATCATGCCGGTGTATGCGCTGGCAGCGTTGTTGCACGTTGTGCGTTCATCGCTCAGTTTCGGAACGATTGGCGTGCGTCAAGCGCTGGTGATTAGCGCCGTGCGGGACAAGCGGCGCGGACTGGCGTCCAGCCTTAACGTGTTTTCTGGACGACTCCCGCAGTCCATCGGACCAACCGTGGCCGGAAGTCTTATTGGAGCGGGATGGTTCGTGACGCCATTCTATCTCGCGGCTGTTTTTCAAGGAGCGTATCTGTTGCTCTTTGGAGGGCTTTTTCGCCAGGTTGAACACAGCATGAGGCAGGAGGATGTGCCGACCGCCGGCACAATCGCGAAAGGAGCTGACTATTAGCGATCAAACCAGATTCCCTCAGCTCGTTCCTCCCGGAAAATGCTCGGGCAAGTCGATTCGGTGCAATCATGGCGTTGCGGTATGCGTGTCCCCACCCGCTGTGGATGTGGGGGTCTCGGTCTTGAAGCGCGGCGGCAATGCGGTGGACGCTGCTGTAGCAACGGCTTTTGCATTGGCTGTGACTTATCCCGCGGCCGGAAACATCGGCGGCGGCGGCTTCACGCTCGTCCATCCCGCTCCCGGCCAGGGTGACCCGGTCGCGTTCATCTACCGTGAGGCCGCACCCGCTTCAGCGACGCCCACCATGTTCACCAAGGAGGATACCCAGTACAGTCATAAGGCCGTGGCCATTCCAGGGACGGTTCGCGGTCTCGCGGCGGCGCATAAACGATTCGGCACGCTGCCCTGGTCCCAATTGCTGATGCCTGCTGTGGGGCTGGCTCGTGGGGGCTTCCCGGTCGATGCCTGCCTCGCCGACCTTCTGAATACGTACCTGGCGGATGAGAACACGATCGGTCACACGGAATTCCAACGCGTCTTCGGCAAGCCGGGCGGAGGCCTGTGGGTCCCCGGCGACCGCCTGATCCAATCTGACCTGGCCCGTACCCTTCAACAGTTGGCCGACTTGGGCCCGGACGCGTTCTATCAGGGGGCCATCGCCGACCAGATCTTGGCGGAGATGGCCAGAGGCAAGGGTCTGATTACGGCCGCAGACCTGGCCGGCTACCAAGCCTTCGAGCGAAAGCCTTTGCACACCTGCTATCGCGGTACTTACGACGTCTATGTCCCACCGCTGCCCAGCGCTGGCGGTGTCTGTCTGCTGGAAGAACTGAACGTGCTGCAGACCTTCGATGTGAAGGCCTGGGGACGGTGGTCCATCACCACCCTGCACGTTATGGCAGAGGCCATGCGTCGCGCCAACTGCGACCGCGCACGGTATCTTGGAGACCCTGACTTTGTCCAAATCCCCAGCCGGCTAACGACGCCGGAGTACGGCCGCCACCTCGCCCAGACCATCGACCTTCACCATGCGATACGCAGCAAAGACTTGGCCGGCGATATCCCGCTCGTGGAAGATGGACCCGACACCACCCAGTTCTCGATCATCGACCGCACGGGAATGGCGGTCGCTAGCACCTACACGGTGGAACGTCTTTGGGGCTCACGCGTCGTGGTCAAGGATGCAGGATTCCTGCTCAACAACAACATGTTCGGCTTCAATCTGTTCCCGGGTGTCACAGACGTCAATGGCACGGTCGGGACCCCACCGAACACCATTGCCCCAGGCAAGCGATCCCTCAGCTCACAGACCCCTACGATCGTGGCCCGGAACGGTCGCGTCAAGCTGGTGACCGGCAGTCCGGGCAGCCGCGGCATCCCCAATACCTTGTTGTGCCTCTTGGTCAGTGTGCTCGACTTTGACACGCCTCTGGAGAAGGCCATCGACGCGCCACGGTTGTCGCATCAATGGTTTCCGGATGAGATTTCGTTCGAAGAGACCGAACGTCACCCGGAGTTGGTCAAGGGCCTCCAAGCGCTCGGCCACATCGTCGTCCGCAAAGGACCGCGTCCCCAGGGTGATGCCCACTCCATAGAGGTCGTGGGACCCAATGACTATGTCGGTGTGGCCGATTACCGTCGCAACGCGAAGGCGTCTGCAGCGGGATACTGAGATTCTCTTGCTCTGTATAGAACATAGTGGTCGACGCCAGAGGATGGCGAGGTTGTGGGTCAGGACGCGCAGACGGATTTCGCGGTTCTGACTGTGATAGGTTCGCGCTCTCAAGGCCGATCCCAAGTTTCGCTTGATCATGCTGAAGACCGTTTCGATTTGCCAACGCTGGCCATACGTCTTCTTGGGAAATCGTTGCTTCATTAACTGACGATAGCGTCCCCGTACCGCTCGGGGTTTTCCATCGTGTCGCGGGCGGCCGCGATCCGTGGTGGGAATGATGCTGCGGATGCCCAGTTCGTCACGACAGAGACGATGAAATCCTTCGGATTCGTACCCGGCGTCACCCAGCAGGGTCGAGAACGTCTGGCGATTCCATGCGTCGTGCAAGGCCGCTTCGGCCTCGACCGGATCGGGCTTGGGGCCACGATCGATCACGGTCCCGAGGATCAGGTGATTGCGGATGTCGCACACCGCCGAAAGCTTCGGATAACGGCTTTTGTAGTGAGCCGCATGGCGTTGGCAGCGTTTGGTGAAGTACACCGAGACATGCCGAGCCTCCAATCCGGTCGAGTCCATCGCGGCCTGTTTGGAACGCTTGGGCAGGATTTTGGCTTGGCGACAAAGGTCCAGCACGGCGTCCAGCATCGCATCAGCCTTGGCCTTTCTCAAGAGACGCTTGGCGGCCGCACAGAGGGTGGTGAAGTGTGGCACGCGTCTCAGGCCGAGGATGTTTCGCAGATCGGACCACTCGCTCAGAAGCACCTGGATGCCACGATAATCGAGTTGAAGGAATTCTTTGATCACTAGGCACGCCATCAATTGTGGCTGCGTGAACTTCTTGGGGCTCTTGGCCTTGGCATGGTCGGGCAGGTTGTCCCGCGCTGCCCGCAAAGCCATCCGAGCCACGTCTAAAGTGGACTTAGTGGTCTTCATAGACCATTATCTAAGCCCGGTTGTTAAAATGCGCAAGTTTTACTTTTCAACGTTTTTTTGATGTTCTATACAGAGCAAGATTCTCTCCATTATGGGCGGAGCAGATACAATCTTCATGGAAACGTACCCAGGAAAGACAAGATAATGAGCAAGACAACGCAATTCAAGCAACTCCTGCAGTCTGATCAGGTGGAATTCATTCTGGAGGCGCATAATGGGTTAAGCGCCAAGATCGTTGAAGAAGCGGGATTCAAGGGGATATGGGGAAGCGGTTTGGCCATATCGGCGGCGCTGGGAGTAAGAGATAGCAATGAGGCGAGCTGGACCCAAGTCTTGGACGTTGCCGAATTCATGAGCGACGCGACCAGCATCCCCATCTTGCTCGACGCCGACACAGGATACGGCAATTTCAACAATGTGAGACGACTGGTGAAGAAGCTCGAGCAAAGGCACATTGCGGCCATGTGCATCGAAGATAAACTCTTTCCCAAGACCAATTCATTCATCAATAGTGAAACTCAGATACTGGCCGAGATAGACGAGTTCTGCGGTAAGATAAAGGCAGCCAAAGATACGCAGGATGATCCCGATTTCTGTGTGGTGGCGAGAATTGAAGCCTTCATAGCAGGTTGGGGATTGGACGAAGCACTCAAGAGAGCCGAAGCCTATCACAAGGCCGGAGCGGATGCCCTTCTCGTTCACAGCAAGAAAGCCACTCCAGACGAAGTATTCGCTTTCATGGATGAATGGAAGGACACCTGTCCCGTGGTGATCGTGCCAACGATGTACTACGGCACTCCAACCGGGGAATATGAGAAACGCGGCATAAGTCTGGTCATTTGGGCAAATCACCTGGTGCGAGCGTGCATCAGAGCGATGCAGCTTACCGGGACTCAGATCTATGAGGAGCGCGGGATCGCTTCCCTTGAAAAAGAGATTGTCTCCGTAAAAGAAGTCTTTCGATTGCAGAACGCCGATGAACTCAAGAAGGCTGAAGAGATATACCTTCCCCAGACGCGGCTTGCCGAATGAGTGTCAGACTTCAGATCCGCAGAGAGACGCAATGGCCTCTCGCCGATGTCTCGCGGAGGCAGAGTGCACGTCTCAGATTCTCTCCGAACTCCTGGGTCGTGGTTACAGAAGCTCGGCCAGTCGCAGGATCACCGTACGAGCGTCCTCTGGGAGTTGGGGCCAGGCTTCGATGAGCCTTCTCAGTGCGGGGTGGTCCCGGACGGTCGGCGCCAAGTTTGATGCCAAGTCATCGGGGCACGATGCCGTAAGTCCTTGATTGTGCAGTTGGTTACGGTCTTCGGCCGATGGATTTCTAATCTGAGAATCACCCACTCCCTCGTCGACGACTCCAAGGTCGGTTGGCCTATGAAAGAGGCTTTCAATTTACAAGTCTTTCGCCCTCCGAATTGGCCTCGTCGATTCGCCTAGGAAGACCCATCCGAGAAACCGGTCTTCCTGCTCAACTTACCCTGTTGTGTGCACCCAGCCCATGATGACCAGATTTCCGGTGCAACCGAAAAATATAAGAATGTGTGGTCCTGAATTTTAACAGGACCTCGACACCGAGGTCACGCGGCGAAGGCCATATCCTGAACAAAAAGGCCGGGGTGAAAATGCAACATGTCAGAACCAACCAAGATCGACTTCCAACACAGGCGGATCAGCCAGCTTTCGGACTTCACGGAACTGATCGCGATGCTCCTTCCGGGCAACCGAAACCAACAGCATGCGGCAGCGTGCATATTCTTCGAGTTGAAGTGGGGCGACTCCATAGTGCCTAACCTGGCCTATTTGGAATCCAAGTACGACATCTCGCGCCGCGTGCTGCAACGAACGCGGGCTAAGCTTTCCCGGATTGGGCTCATTGAGCACGTAAGCTATCTGA
>CAZGRF010000210.1:0-6586 GCA_964527825.1 uncultured Pirellulales bacterium | reverse complement strand
TACTGGCTGTGCGCTCAGGCCTATCTGATCCACTCGCCCGGCAGTGTCGCGACACGCTTCGGCTGGAAGAGCTCGCCGGACCATTGGAACGACGCGGCGGTCTGGGCCAGGGCCCAGGAACCCTACGACGGCTCATGGCAGAAGCTGACGTACCCCAAGGGACATTCGCTTTCGCCGCGGTCGGTCGATCTGGCCTTTGCGATTGAGACCGAGAGCACCGCTGCCGGCCTGACCTACCGACGCCTCGTGGCCGACGACTGGGAATGCAGCAGCCCGACACCGGTCACCGGCATCGTCTGGTGGGGCTCTTACATCGGCTATGGCTATCAGCCATGCGAATGCCAGCAAATGGAAACGCCGCAGAAGCCCGACTACTTCCTGCTGTCGATCTGGTCGAACAGCTCCCGTACGGCAACATACGACCGGCCCGGCGAGAAGATCTGGGAATACCAGGCCGAGGCCTTCGACGAGGTCATGGTCGGGTTCGACAAACACCCTGAACCGCAAGACAGCGGCATCAAAGGGTTCGAGCCGGTCTATCGCTACACGGTTCGGCTGCCGGAGAAAGACTGGTTCAGCCAGACAGAAGCACGCGACGTCTATTGGCTCAGTGTGGTGGCCGTGTACAGGGACGCCAAAACCATGACCTATCCGTGGGGCTGGACGAACCATCCGTCGGAGCCGTGGGACCTGCCGGGAAGCAATCTCGTGGCGCATTGGAAGCTGGATGAAGCCAGTGGCTCCGTCGCCGCCGACAGCTCCGGCAACGGCAACGACGGCATGGTTTTCGGCCGTCCCACCTGGCGGCCCAGCGACGGACAGATCGGCGGAGCGCTCGACTTCAGCGGCCGCAACGATTACGTCAAGGTCGCCAAGCCCATCGGGTTTAACTTCGCGCCTGGTTCCTTCAGCGCCTCTGCCTGGGTCAACACCCGCACCACGGGAGGACGCTGGCAGACCATCATGGAGTACGACCGCAACAGTGCCAACGGCAATCGCTTCGGGCTGTGGCTCGATTTCGGCGGCCGGTTCCACTTCCGTGTCGGCCAGAACACCTGGCAGACGACGCGCGATCTGAAAGCCAACACCTGGTATCTGCTCACGGCCACCTACGATGGTGACACGCATCGGATGAGGCTGTACATCAACGGTGTGCTGGATGCCTCCGCAACCAATGCCGCAGGCTTCGTGTCTCCGGTCCAGTCAACGCTGACCATCGGCGTGTGCGGGTCGGAGATCGACGAATTCTTCGACGGCATGCTCGATGACGTGCGGGTCTATGACATCACACTGAGCGACGAGGACGTCCTCAGGCTCGTCGGTGCCGGCAAGAACAACGACGCGGTGGTCGGCACAACGAAGACCGACAGCGTCACACCCGGTTGGGACTGGATGGAGCTGTTCGACCAGACCGGCGTCAGTGAGGACATGTCGTTCATGCTCTTCACCGAGCCGGAGGTCGGCGGCGATGATGACGACGGCGTGATCTACATTGACGGCCCGTGGCCCACCGTGGAAGCAAAGTCGGCTGACCAATCGCAGCCGTCAGAGAAGTAACCCCGCTCCATGTTCGCATCGGGCGCAGGCCCGGTGAGAACAGCGGCTAACAATAGTGCAAGGGGCGCTGGTGCCGGCAACCAGCGCCCCTTTATCGTGTCGCGTCGTTTGGAGTTCCGCGTTTACGCGGGTCTGAACGGAACCGCCTAAAGGCGGGACTCCGAACCAGTCAATCCACCAGGATCAGGCCGTAGAAGTTGGGGCACTGGCGCGTGGAGCGCACGACCTCGATAGGAAAGCCGGCCTTGCCGACGGTGGAGAAGACATCGATCCCGCAGGCTTCCATCGCCGGGCGCGCCCGCTCGGCATGACGACACGCGCCCTCATCCACGGGACACGCCCTGCAGAAATAGCACGAGCCGGCGCCCAGCCCGAACGCCTTCCAGGCGCCGCGCAGGAAGATCTCCCGCTCCAGGTCGGCCACCACCGCCTTGACCTTCGCTTTTGGGTCGAAGTGAATCAACGCCGCCCGGCGGTATGCGTCGAGGACTTCGCGCATCTGCTGCGGCGTCGGCGTATACGGCGGGCAGACCAGACACTGGCCGTACCCATCGCAGCCGAACTGGCATTTCAGCCGGACCCAGGCCGCCGTCACCACGTCCGCCGGCGCGATGATCTTGACCTCTCTGACGCCCGCTTTCGCGACTGCCATGCTACAGAGCACGTCGTCAGCAATAGAGGCAGCCCGCGTTCGAGTCTCTCGTTTGCGAGGCATTCGACACGAATCTCCAAAACTCGGCGAGATCGCCGCCCCGTCGGACTTCAGTCGTCGGTCCTTTTGCCCCACGCCCAGCGGATGAGGGCGACGCTGACAGCAACGATCAGGACGATCCAAACAGCGAAGAACCACGTGCCGTGGGTGTCAAACATCCCGATCAGCGCCACAAACCCCAGTGCGGCCATCATGATCAGGACGATTCCTTTTGTCCCCTTGGCCAGTTCGGATATGCGTGCCTGGCCCTGCCGCCCAGCCTCGGCCAGGACCGCGGCGGCTCTCGCGCGCTCGGGTGCGGGCACCGCGATTCGAACCTCGTGGCTCCGGTAGGAGCCCATCTTATCGACGTCGTCCACCACGACCGGATGGAGGCCGTGGCTTTCCAGCAACTGCACCGTCTTCGATACGTCGTCCGGCAGCGTACAGTAGATCGTAACCAGTTCCGCCATGACCGTACCCTCCGACAACGAGGCTCAACCACCGATGCACGTCTCAAGGCTGCGGCATTTCACTTCACCTGATATCATTATCGTCGAAATTGCCAGAGAAAGCCAGCATGAAAGAGGCAGGCCGGGTTAGTGGTAGACGGCGGCCTGGATGAAGAGGCTGGCGGCGGAGGCGCCGTATTCGCTACGAAGCCGGTCGAGGACAGGCTCGTCACCCCAGGGGATGAAGGCGCTGGCGATCAGGGTAGTGTTGCGGTCGAGGTCCAGCCGCAGCGACGGGCCAAGAACGCCGGAGCCGTCGGTCGGATTGGCCAGGAGGAGGAAGCTACCGTTGACGGATTCGTTGAAGGCATAGCTGACTTGGCCGGCGACGGCCTGACGGCCGAGGATCTGGGTGTCGCCGCGCAGGAGACGCCGCTGGAAATCGGGGTTCAGCAGGCGCGCAAGCGTGTCTTCGGCATTCTCGACGCCGAAGTCCGAATAGTGGTACTCGCCCAACAAGGTCAGGCCGCTGCCGATGCCGAACGTGTACGAGCTGCCGATGACCGCCTTTGTCGCCAAGTGGTCACCGCCCCAGAGCGTCCCGTCGGGCTGAGGTTCCGGCGTGTCGAAGGCCGCGAGCTCGCCGTGGACCTCTGCGTCGCCGACAACGGCAGAGAACGCGGCGCCCGCCATGAAGTCTTCGGCGCGCTTGCCGACGATGAGCGAGCCATCGATCTCGCCGAGGTAGCCGCGGACCCGCCCGAGCAACGCCGACTGATCCCACGTCTGGCCGAAGACGGCGATGCCTTCGGCCGAGGTGGTAGCCGAGAGTCGATACTCGGCCCGGAAGGCGTCCACGCCGCGCCGCCATTCACGGTCCACCTCCAGCGGCGAAAACGGACTGAACACGTCGACCGCGCTGAACAGAACGCCGCGACCCAGGCCGATGGCCTGGCGGCCGACGGTGACGTCGCCCCACGCAGGATGAAAAGCCACCAGAGCGCGATCGATCTCGTGGCGACAGGCGAAGCGCTCGTCGGCCGCGATCTCCCAATCGAGCTGCGTGACCCGAAACGGCGCCCTGGCTTCGGAAGGCAGAACGCTGCCGACAGCGCCGAATCCGGCGCCGCCTGAAGTCCAGCGGGCCCGCTGCTCGTAGGCCAACTCCGAGTCCATCCATTCACTGTGATGCACGTCCAGGCCGAGACGCAGGCGAGTCAACGCCGTGCGAGTGAAACCGTCGGGAAAGAGAAAGGGATCGGCCGGTGAATTGGAGGCCAGGAACGTCGCCTTGCCTGCGATGTCGAGCGTGCCGCGACGGCCGTCTTCGCTCGACCAGAGCTCCACTGCCGCTGCCCAACGCGCCGCGAGAAAGAGCAGGACCAGCGGAGCGGAAATCCGCAGTTGTCGGCCGGACGCGCGCAGCACCGTTATGTCCCCCGCGCCTTGACCGGCCCGTCGGGAAGCGGAGACGGCTCCTTGGTCTCGTCCTTCGCGACGCGTCCGTCGACCAATGTCACCACGCGGCGGGCATGAGCGACGACGCGCGGATCATGGGTCGAGAAGATGAACGTGATGCCGTGTTCCGTATTCAGTCGCCGCATCATGGCCAAGAGAATCTCGGCGTTCTCGCCGTCGAGGTTGGCGGTGGGTTCGTCGGCAAGGACGAGCTGCGGCTTCGACGCCACCGCGCGCGCCACGGCCACCCGCTGCTGCTGACCGCCGGATAGTTCGTTGGGCCGGCGGTCGGCAAGGTCGCTCAGACCCAGCTCCGCGAGGATCTCGGCCGCCCGCGTGGCTCGTTCGGTGCCCGCGCCCTGAAGTTCGAGCACGAACTCCACGTTCTCCCGCGCGGTCAGGACAGGGACAAGGTTGTAGGCCTGGAAGACGAAGCCGAGCTCGTGCAGCCTCAGGTCGGCCCGTTGGCGCTTGCTCAAGGCGGCAATGTCCCGGCCCAGGACGGTCAACTGTCCCTCCGTGGGGACATCGAGGGCGCCGACGAGGTTGAGGAACGTGGTCTTGCCGCTGCCGCTCGGCCCGACGATGGCGACGAGATCGCCTTTGTGAAGGTCGAGGGTCACGCCGGTCAGGGCATGGACTTCGATCTTGCCGGTATCGTAGACCTTGGTGACATCGCGTGCCGTCAGCAGGACTTCATCTATCATCGGTTGCTCCTTGGCCCGGGCGTCGCGGGCCGGACTATTGCTCCACGCGCAGGGCGGCGGCCGGGTCGGTGCGAATCGCAAACCACGCCGGGTACAGCGAGCTGAGAATGGTGGCCGCCAAGGCCAGCTCGAACGCCAGCGGGATCAGCCACCAGCCGAAATCGCCTTTGAAAACCGGGTCGAACAGGATGGTCCCGACGGAAAGGTCCGAGGTTCCATACATCTTCGTGAAGTCGATCCCGTGTGTCGCAACGTAGTAGGCGGCGGGAAGACCGAAGGCCAGTCCCAACACGGAACCGAGCAGGCCCAGGATCACGCCTTCGGCCAGCATGACGCGAATCAGCCGGCCGCTCTTCATCCCCAGCGCCGAGAGTACGGCGAACTCGCGCCGACGCTCCAGCACCGCAGCCAGTTGCGCGCTCATGATCCCCAGGAAGACAACGATCATCACCAGGCCCACCGTCAGCTTCGTCCATGTCTCGTCCACCTTGGTGCCCGAGGCCATTTCGGGCATGATCTCCTCCCACGTCACTACGGCGTCGGCATCGGATAGCTTACCCGCCAGCTCGTCCACGATGCGACCAAGTCGTTTGGGATTATCGACCAGCGCCGTCAAGTCGGCCGCCCCGGCCCGGCCCGTGAGTTTCTCGACGTCGGCAAGGTTCACGTGACAGATGGTTGCATCCAGATCGTCGCTGCCGGTCTCGACGATGCCGACGATCCGCAGCATGGCGCCGCTCATCTGGCCCTCGGCGTTGGCGACCGTAATCATGAGCGGATCGTCAAGGGCCACGTCCAGCCGCTCGGCCAGGGCCCGGCCGACGACCGTCGTGCCCAGTTCGCCGGGACGAAGATACCGGCCCTCTACGATATTGCGCACGAGCCGATTGATCGACCGCTCGGTGTTCGGATCGACGCCAAGCAGCTCGACGCCCGCGACGCGCGTGCCGAAGGCCAGCAGCCCTTCCGTCCGCGCGTGCGGCGCGACGATCGCGATGCCTTCGGTAGCTTGCATGACCGCGCGGGCCTGCCTCCAGTCAGGAAGCCGCAGGTCATTCTCACGGGTCTGGGGCCACTTAGCCGGCACGACGCGCAGGTGTCCGGCCCCGCTCTCGGCGGCGGCCTTGAGCATCATCTTGCCCTCGCCCTTGACGAAAGCGATCACGAACAGGCAGACGGCCGAGCCGAGGCCGATGCCGAGGATGGCCAGAATCGTCCGCCGCAAGTGCCGACGGAGACTGCATACGGCATAGCGTGTCGAGATCGAGACCCTCATGCGCGCATCGCCTCCATCGGTTCGAGGCGTGCGGCCGTCCACGCGGGCCAGAGCGAGGCCACCAGTGACGTGAACAGCACCGCGATCAAGCCCAGGATCGTGTCGAACGGCGCCAAGCGGGGGTAGATGTGCAGCGGCAGGTTTAGCCCTTTGTAGGCCATGTCCCGCACCTCGCCGCCGCTGCCGCCCCAGGAGGCCATGTCGATGCCTGAGCCACTCGTCGCGAAGACGAACAAATAGCCCAGGGCCGTGCCGATGACAACGCCGAGGATGCCCGTCAGCACCGCCTCGATCACGATCATGCGGACGAGGCGCCTCGGGCGACTGCCCAGGGCCAGCAACATGCCGAATTCGTGCATGCGCTCGAAGGTCGCCATCATCAGCGTGTTCGCGATGCCGGCCACCGCCGCGATGAACACGATGACCACGACGAAATAGCCGACCC
>CAZGRF010000209.1:3855-6606 GCA_964527825.1 uncultured Pirellulales bacterium | reverse complement strand
TCCAGAAGCATGTCGTCGGTGAGCGTACCGGGTGTGACGATGCGAACGACATCGCGCTTGACCACACCCTTGGCGGTCTTGGGGTCTTCGACCTGTTCGCAGACGGCCACACGGTAGCCGGCCTGGAGCATCTTCTTGAGGTATCCGTCCACCGCGTGGTACGGCACGCCCGCCAGCGGGACGGGACTGTCGCTGCCCTTGTTGCGGCTGGTCAGCGTCAGGCCGAGCACCCTCGCGCACGTTCTCGCGTCGTCGTAGAACGTCTCGTAGAAATCGCCCATGCGAAAAAACAGGATGCAGTCCGGGTGCTTGGCCTTGAAGTGATGAAACTGCTTCATCGCCGGGCTGAGATTGTCAGTCGATTTCGCCATACCCGCGATTATACCGAAACCGGCCCCTCCAACAACTCCGAGATGATCGAACCTGCTTCAGCCCTCGACTGGGCGAGATGCAGGCATTCCAGCAGACGGCGCTGGCGGGCGGTGAAGGCGATGGGGACTTTGAGGTCGAATTCGGCAACGTCGCTGGTACGGTGGATCGCGGCGATCAGCTCGTTGATGCCGGCCCCTGTCTTGGCGCTGATGTGGACTGGGTCGTGATAACAGGCCGGCAGTACGGCAACGTCCAGACGCGCGGGCAGATCGGCCTTGTTCAGAACGGTAACCACCCTCTTCTCGGAGAGTCTCGCAAGCAGCTCCTCATCCATCTGCTCTGTCTGTTCGCTAATGTCCAGCACGAGCAACACAAGGTCGGCGACCTGAAGGATCTCCATGCTCCTGACCTGGGCGGCCCTATCGACATCTCCTTCGGCATGAGCGAGGCCCGCTGTGTCGATAATCGTGGCTGCCAGCGGCGGGATGTGAATCTCGGCGCTGATCCAGTCGCGCGTGGTGCCTTTGATGCCGGTAACGATAGCCTTCCCACGGCCGGCCAGGGTGTTGAGCAGCGTGCTCTTGCCCGCACCTGCCGGGCCGATCAAGGCTACCGTACAACCTTCAATAATCAGCCGCCCAACGTCGCTGTCCTGCAAGACCTGCCGCACATCACTGGCAAGGTCGTCGTGCGGCGTAGATTCAAGCTGCCGTCGCCATTGCGTGGCCTTCTGCAACAGACCGGTTTCGACTTGACCGGCAATCAGCTCGGCGCCTTCAAGGGTCTTGACCGTCGTCAACGCAAGTTTGGCCTCGGCTGCAATCGTGTCCTGCGGGTGCGAGGCAGCGAGCGTCCTGGCGAGCAGTTGCTCCGACGAAAGAAGTCCGACGCCGTGTCGTTCGAGCAGCTTCATGATCGCTTCGACGATAAGCGGATTGCCGTGACAGTGGATCGCGAAGGACCCCGGAGCCTCGCAGCCGATGGTCACCTGGTCGACGGGTTCAATACCATCAACGATGTGACCGAGCAGAACGCGGCCCATCGTGAATTCCGCCGGCCCGCTGCCGGTTGGCTTGAAGACCCGCGTCAGAATTCCCCGCGCCGAATCGCCGGTGAGCTGGATCGTGGCGATAGCTCCGGCGCTGGGAGCGGTCATCATGGCCGCGAAGCTGGACATGGTCTCAGACCGTTTCGCTTTTCGTCTCGATGTACTTCACGTAAGCCAGGACGATGCCTTTGATGACGAGATTGGGCACATAGTTGTCCACAAAGGGACAATCATCGACGATCATTTTGGCGCCCGAGCCGGTGATGATGGTCTGGGGCCAATGCCCGATCTCCTCGGCATAGCGCCGGATGATCTCCTCCATCGCGCCGATGACCGAGTAGTACAGGCCGCAGTTGATCGCATCGGCGGTGTTCTTGCCATAGGGCCCGTCCGGCCGGTGGACGGTGACCTTGGGCAGTTGCGCGGTATTGTCCTTCAAGGCCTGGGCGCTGATCTCGAAACCGGGGCAGATCACGCCGCCCCGGAAGACGCCGTTCGCATCGACCAGATCGATCGTCACGGCCGTGCCGAAGTCCGCGACCACCACGGCATTCTCCACGACATCGTACGCGGCCGCAGCCGAAACGACTCGATCCGTCCCGACCTTCTCGGGCTGGTCCATCCAGAGAGCCATCGGCAGTGGAACGTCGTCGCCAATGACATGGATATCTTCCTTGAGATCGTCTTTGGCAATACCGCGCACCATCTCCGTCCAGGCCGGCTTGACGCTGCTGACGACCACAACGCCGTTGCGCTTGCCTTCGGCGGAAGTCTCCAGCACGGGGACCTTCCGCCACGTCGAGAGCAGACAGTCCTTCAGTTCTGTCTCCGCCGGGCCGGAAAAGGACTGGATCGAATCCTCTTTGCCATTGAGGAAGAGCCCGACGGCGATCTTCGTATTGCCGATATCTACTGCAACGATATTCATGAACCACACCCGGGAATTCCCATTCGTATTTCAGATTCGCATCCATCCGGTCCCACGAGGGGCGGTTGTAGTCCATTCAGCCGCCCTTGTCAATATCCAGCGAGAATCTCCGAGATTCCGGTAGACAAATCGAGCTGCACGGCCACTATCTTCATGAGCGCACCGAAGCTTTGAGGGCCAAACGTTGCGGACACTGAACGACGCTGAACTCGTACGAGCCACCATCGCCGGCGACAAGAACGCCTACGGGACGCTGTACGATCGGTACGCACCGCTGGTTCGAGCGGTCTGCTACGATTGCACGCGTAACGTACCAGACGCACAGGACTTGGGGCAGGACGTCTTCCTGCGGGCGTATACGCGTTTGGGTCAGCTCCGCGAGCCCGAGAGTTTCGGGCCCTGG
>CAZGRF010000209.1:0-3755 GCA_964527825.1 uncultured Pirellulales bacterium | reverse complement strand
GATAGTTGGTTTGTCCCGGTCGGGTTTCTATCGAGCCTTAGACCAGGCCAGAAAGCGGCTGCGCGAGTTTCTGTCGCGCGAGCCGGAGAATGTGCGATGAGTCGGCAATTGGACAACGATCTGAACAAAGCGTACGAAGCATTTCACCAGGACCATGATGCGCTGCGGGACGAGCTGCTGAGAGCTTTGCCCCAGCGCCCGACAGAATCGAAACGCGTGCATCGGCGCAGCCCGGTGCACCGCTTCTTGTTGAGGGGACCAACCATGAACAGCAGAATGACGAAGCTGGCGATCGCGGCCGCGATCATCATCGCGGTCTTGTCCGGTATTCATTTCCTTGGCGTCGCGCCTGACGGCACCAGCGTCGCCTGGGCCGATGTGCTGAAGAAGGTTGAGTCGGCGCGGACGATCATGTATCGGCATGAACTTGAAAAAGGTGACGTCAGGGGGGCACGCACAATCAGAATCAAGGAGCCCTATCTCAGTCGATCCGACTACATCGAGCGGAGCGATCCTGGCGAGGCCGATGTCCCTCGGTCCAGCGCGTTCGTGCTCGACACAGAGAAAGCCAAGACGACATCCTTCTATCCTCGCACCAAACTGGCCGTGATCGGCAAGGAAGAAGGTCCCGGTTTCTCGATTCGCACCTATGAGAAGCTCAAGAAAGACCTGCGAGACGGCACGGAGAGGGACCTGGGGCACGTCAAGCTGAACGGGCGGAACCTCGTTTGTTTTGAGATCTCCCGAGAGGACGGAAAGACCACTATCTGGGCCGACCCGAACACGGCTCTGCCGGTACAGATCGAGACTGTGTCCGACGAGAACGGCCGGACGCGAACGCTGATGAGCGACATCCAATTCGATGTGGAACTGGATGAGCGGATTTTCGAGATCCCGGCAGACTACTGCGTTCTGGACCTCAAGACGCAGGAGTTGAAGACTCCATTTCCATTGACCGAAAGACATCTCATCGAGGGACTGGCGGTGTACCCCAAGTACCTGGATGGCAAGTTCCCTACGCGTTACATGGGCGGCAGGCCCCTGACGGAGGAGGTCAAGAAGAAATTGGAGGCGGAGGCCGAAAAGAAGGACTTCTCCGAGGAGGACGGACACCTCGCCATGTTGGGTTGGACGTTCATTGAGCGACTTCCGGAAGGCAGCGAGTACCAGTACGTCGGCGAAGACGTCCGGCTCGGCGATGCATCCAAGGCGGTGTGCTGGTACAGGCCGGAGGGTTCAAAGACCTATCGCGTCGTGTATGGCGACCTCAGCGTACGGGACATCGAACCCAATGACCTGCCACCGATTCAGTGGCTGACAGAAGAGCGGTAGCATTCCTTCGCTGAGGTTGCCCAGAAATCGGCTTACTGGTCGGTTGGGACGGGTTGGTTCTTCTCGGGCTGGAGGTGCCAGTCGATACCCTCCATGCCGTGCCAGTGACCGCCGCTTGCGCCGAAGTCGTACTCAAAGGCAAGTTGTCCCTGTAGCATGGTGCCGTCCTTCAACGTGAGCTTGTAGGGCACGGTGGGCCAGCCCCGTTTGCCGATGATTTCCTCGTCACCAAGGAAAACGTTGCCGATCTCGATGGACACGATCGGGTTGGCCTTGAAGGTCTTGCAGATCCACTGAACCAGTTGGTCGTGCCAATGATGCGCCATGTAGCATCCCACGGTGGGGAATCCGTTCCAGGATTTGTCGTCGCTGAGAAAGGCATCGTAGTCGGCGTCCCGGATACTCTCGAATAGCTGCCGGGCCGCTTGCACGACTTCCTCGGGACGTTCCATGACATGGGCAAGTTTCTCCTCCGCGAGCGGCCCTTTCCAGTCGCGTCCGCCGCGATGCCAGGCATCCAGGGGACCGAGCACTGTGGGCCACCATTTCCGGCGGGGCTTGCCCCAACTGTTGCCCATCCAGGCAATGAAGGTCTCCGGGGTCATCTTCTCTTGCCGGTAGACTTGCGCCCAGCTCTTGCCATTCATCATGCGAAAGCGGCGGTCAAGTTCCTGGACAAAGGTGTCGCTATAGAAACCCGCTATCAAGGGCGAGAAAATCTCCGTCTCAAGCGGACCGAGGTAAAGATAGGCATTGAATCCATCCGCGTAGGTACTGTTGACCGGATTGTCCGGATCGCCGTCGTAGGGTTCCTTGCCAAAGGGACAACTAGCAAGCGGGAAGGCCATCGGACGGTTCCCGACAGCGGCAAACGCGGAATCGAAGAGACCGAAACACAGCCGGCCGCGAACCTCACCCATGTTCGTCTGCACCGCTCGGTGTTGGAATATCGCCCAGACATGGTCGGAACCCAGCGCTTCGCGTAGGTGCCAGCCAGCGGTCATCACAGGACAGTCCTGCACGTACTCCAAGTCCAGACCGGTGTGTCCGACACCGACGATAAACAAGCGATGGCGGGTCTCGGCCGGGTGTTGGCGTATATCCTGGAGAATGTTGTCGGCCATGAGCTTGTCCCGGTCGCTTTCATACCGACGCCAATCCTGTCGCTCTTTGATTTCGCTCCAGGGTCTTGGCATATCGACCAAGACGATACGCAGTCGCTTTTCGGGAATGAGATTCTGGTTCCGCATCCAGACTGTGATGAAGAAATCGAGCATGGCCTGATCCGGCCAGCCCATCCACAGGTTATCGCGCAACATCTCAATGACGGGCGTCGTATCGCAGTCTTCACTTGCCAGAAACGTATCGACCAGATCCTGAGCGTGCGACGGCAGCTCCAGGTAGATCGTACCGACTCGGTCGGGGAAATCCGGCTCCGTTACCAATGAGCAGTTGAAGGCCCAATAGCGAGGACGGTGATGAATCTCGCCAATGATGGTCAGCTCATGGTCGGCCAAGGCGCGCATCACAAAGGACTCGGGTTCTTCGGCATGGTTCTGAAGGAACTGGACGAAGGGTTTGAGATAGGCCTGAGGATCCGCAACTGCGGGACGCACGTGTGTCTCCTGAACAAGGTTTGCACATAGCCTGGCAAACGAGGCACGGGCCTGATCGAGTGAGGGGAAGATCGTCTGGCCGCGGTTGAGCCATCGACCCTCCTCCCAAGCGAGGGTTCGCTTGTCATAGGAGGGCAGGATTCCACCGGGCAACTTGGCGATGACGGCGGCATGAATTCCACGAAAGATTCGCACTTCGACGATCTGGGCCTCTCGATAGGAACGGGCCGCTTCCGCCGACACCTCGCGGCGCGGCGCATCGGCCGCAGGCAGCCTCTCGGCAAGACTCCTGACGCTCATCCGCCGCCAAGCTCCCTGGTCGCCGCTGGCAAGCACACGGTTAACAGCGGCGTAGGTCGCTTCGGGCGTCGAGAAATCCTCCTCCGGGGGAAAATCAGAGACCTTCTTGTCGACCGAGTAGACCTGCAATTCGCCGCTGGTCGCCTCAGAGGCCAAGGCGGCACTCATCGGAGGAATCGCCCAACTTGCCAAGACCCCCAGAACAATCAGAAACATCCCCCCGCCCGCCACGTCGTGAATGCCTTTCTGCTTCATCGTTCGGCACCTCCGCTTTCTATTACCTGCTAGTGCTGCTTTCGGCGCTCCTGGACTCGGCGCCAGAGCAACTCGTTCAACTCTCTTACGCCCTGGCCTGTTGCCGCCGAGACAGGACAAACGTCCTTGCCAAGCCTCTTCGCCAAATCCGGCACTATCTCTCCGACGCTGTCCAGGTCGGTCTTGTTACACACAATCACTTCTTCTTTTTGCGCCAGCGCCTCGCTGTGCCGCGCCAGCTCGTTTCGGATC
>CAZGRF010000208.1:0-6612 GCA_964527825.1 uncultured Pirellulales bacterium | reverse complement strand
CGTGCACTGGGAGAAACGACGTGGCAACCGTTCGCATGGAAAACCCGCTGCTGACACAGTTGAGAGAGAATCTGCACCGTGTCATCTACGGCAAGAGCGAGTGCATCGACGCCCTGATTGTCGCCCTGCTGGCCGGCGGGTCCGTGCTGATTGAAGATGTCCCTGGGGTGGGCAAGACCACGCTGGCAAAGGCTTTAGCCAAGAGCATCGACGCCAAGTACAGCCGGATACAATTCACGCCCGATCTGCTGCCCGCCGATATCCTGGGCTCGTCTATCTACAATCCCGTCAGTGGGGACTTCCGCTTCGATCCGGGGCCCATCTTCTGCAATATCCTCCTTGCCGATGAGATCAACCGTGCGTCTCCAAGGACTCAGTCCGCTTTGCTGGAGGCTATGAACGAGAACCAGGCGACGATCGAAGGCCGGCGCCGGCCGCTCGCCCAGCCGTTCATGGTGATCGCCACGGAGAACCCGATCGAGTTCCGCGGGACGTATCCGTTGCCGGAGGCGCAACTGGACCGGTTCCTGATCCGGCTGGCCATCGGCTACCCCGCCGTGGAAGTCGAGGCGGACATTCTCAAGTCGCACGCCCAAGCGGAGCCGGTGGACACCATAGAGCCCGTACTGTCACTCGAGCAGATCCGGCGCATGCAGCAGGAGGCGGCCGCGGTCCACACGGATAACAGCATTACAGAGTACGCTGTCGAGATCGCCCACGCCACCCGGCGTGACAACCGTCTCCAGTTGGGTATCAGCACACGGGGGACACTGATGCTGTCGCGCGCGGCGCGCGGCCGCGCCTACGCTCAGAACCGCGACTTCGTCACTCCGGACGACGTGCTGTGGGTGATTCCCTACGTGTTGCCCCATCGCATCCTGCTGACCGCGAAGACAAGGCACAGCGGCATGACGGGCGAGCAGATCGTCGCGGACATTGTCGGCCACATCAAAGTGCCGGTGTAGAAGGACGGCGGCCATGGCCGGAACCGATGCCAAACTATGCATTGGTGTGACTGATGCGGGCAAGATGTTTCTCGGCGGAACCGGCTTCGTCCTTCTCGCGGCTTTGATCATCCCTGCCTTTGGCGTACTTGCGGACCTTGTCGCCGTCATAATCGCGGCATGGCTGGCCGGCTTCGTTCTGCGACCGAGAATTCAGATCACCGGGGACCTGCCCGATCGCGTCGTGGCAGGTCAAGCCGTCCGGCTCTCCTACACGCTCAAGAACATCGCCCGCGTTCCTGTCTACAACCTTTCGATACGGTTCGGTGCGCCGACCGACGGAATCGAGCAGGTTGAAGGCGGACACGTGATTCCAAGGCTCGCGCCCGGCGAGACAACCGAAGTGACCGTCACCATACGACCTAACCGGCGCGGTCACTACCGCATCAGACAGCCGATCTGCCAATCCAGTTTTCCCTTTAACCTGTTCTCCTTCGGCGCGTCGCACGGCGGCGAGCAAACCCTGACCGTGCTGCCGGCCTTCTGCCGACTGCCCATCACCTTGGGCCGCCGACATCGACACGTCCACTCCGGCGGCGCCGCGTTCGCCGGTCGGACGGAAGTGTCGCCCGAATACGCAGGGAATCGGCCCTTTTTGCCCGGTGACTCTCCGCGCAGAATCGACGCCCGCGCCTGGGCGCGCTTGTCGGTCCCGGCCACCAAAGAGTACCACAATGATCTCGACAGCCGCGCCGCACTCATATTGGACACTCGTGCCCGCGCCGGCCTGCGTCTTGCCCGCCCGAAGGTAATCAAGGAACTCGAAGCGGCTGTCTCACTCTGCGCCTCCGCCGCCTTCACCATCGATTACGATTGCCTTGCCGATTGGCTGCTGGCCGGCCCCGAACTCTATCCGCTCGCTTCGTGGCGGGCAACAACCCGCCTCGACAAGATACATGATGTCCTCGCGGGCATCGAAGCCTCGGAAAGCTACCATCTGGAACACATGTTGCCGGCCCTGGCAGAGAAGTTCCGTGGAGTATCCGAAGTCATCTTCGTCCTGCTTGCCTTGGACGCGACCTATCTGCCGCTGCTGGAACAGGCCGCCCAGACAGGCTGTCACAGCACCGTATTCTTGGTCGGCGGAGACGCGGCCACGACCGACGATCTCAAGGGACGCTTGATCGACGACGTCGTGGTCCTCTCCCCTGACGAGATTCTGGCAGGACCGATAGAGCGCCTATGAAGATGCAGAGAACCATCGCGGTCGTCATCATTCTGACCGGCTCAGTGCTGACTGCGTGGGTCTCGCGGGATATTGCCTTTCCAGCTATCCTCTGCATGTTGGGACTGCTGGGTCTGAGGCGACGCTTTACTTGGGACATCCGGCCGGAGAAGCGTGTTATCAGTTCCATGCTCCTGCTTGTCTTGGCCGCACTCTTCGCCCTGCACTACAGCTACAGTGGACCCAGCGGGCGGATGGGACATGAGCAGGCCATGATGGTTGCTTGGCAGATGGTCACGCGCTACTTCCTGGCTTCGCTGATCCTGCTGTTGTTCCTCGGATCGCCCCGGCGGTTGCCGCCTTCGCTGGGGTTGTTCCATGTGGCCATTACCATCTGCGCCGGCCAGATCCTCTTGCTCGACGACAGGTTCATCGCGTTCCGTCTGCTGGAGGTCCTTTCAGTAGTTCTGGCGGTACTCTACATGGCAGCGTCGCGCGGATCGGCAGATGCGCCAATGCCATCCGGCGTGCGGCGCGCGCCGCGATGGATCGCCTCAACGGTGATACTTCTCGTCGCCGCCAATTGCGGGTGGACCGTCAGCTCGGAGCTCTATCGCCACGTCGAGGCGCTCAACTACGTGCCGCTCTGGTTCGCCAGACAGGGGATCACCTCGGACACGGAAGCCGAGGGGGCTGCCCTCACCGGCTTCTCTGACAGCGGCAAGCTGTCGAGTATGCTGTCCGCCATGCAGGACCCGACACCCGTGCTGACGATAACCTGCGACGAAGCTCCCGGCTACCTGCGGGCCGAAGCCTTTGAGGTCTACCGCCAGTCCGAATGGCACGACCTGTCGTTTCAGGAGGCGGTTTTCCCCCAGCAGAGCAGTCCGTTCAGCGTGTATTTCGCCGGCAGAACGAATACCTTTCGCTTGACCGAGCGAGAGCCGGCCGAATGCAAGTCGATGACCGTTCGACATGAATTCCGGTTCGAGCGCACGGCCTTCACTCCGCTGGGAACCTGCTTGATCGAAGCACCGCTCAACTTGCTGCTGCACGATGATGACGACATTGTGCACGCGCCGGATTTGGAGCGTGGCAGAAGGTATCAGATCACCTATGCCCCGACCGCCTATCGCAGGTCGCTGACCGGCGCGCACCGCAGTCGAATGTTGGATATCCCCTCGCAACTCGATCCGCGCATCGCGCAACTGGCACGGGAGATCTTTGCCGGCTGTAGGACTACCACCGAGAAGGTCGATGCCGTCGTCAACTACTTCCGCACTCGTTACGCCTACTCGCTCGAGTTGAGCATTCCCCCCGGCCAAGACAAGCTCACGTATTTTCTGCTCGAAGCATCGACCGGTTATTGCGAGTACTTTGCCTCCGGCGCCGCGATGCTGCTGCGCCTGGCCGACGTGCCGACTCGATACGTCACCGGGTTTCTGGTGACGCAACGAGACGAACAGAGCGGGTCGTGGGTCGCACGGAACATGGACGCGCATGCCTGGACCGAGGCGTGGGACCAGGAACGCAATCGCTGGATTCTCGTCGAGGCAACGGGGCAGCAGGACCTGGCCGCCGCGTCCGCGGCCCGAGAATCCGCAGACGACGAGAGCGATGCCGGAGCGATCCTCGCTCGGCTTCTGCAAGCGATGTATCAGTATGGCCTCGTCGGCGTCGTCGGCTGGTTCTTCACATCCTATGGCTTCCTGCCCCGCTCGCTGGCGCTGGCGGCGCTGCTGGCCGGCGCGTTGGGGTGGGTAGTGTCCCGTCGTCGCAGAAGGAGGCGGGCCGAAGCCGGGGTGTCGTCACGGATCGCGACGGACCCAGCTCTCGCTGCCCTGCACAAGATGCTGGCTCGGATGGATCGCAAGGTCAAGGGCGCGGGGCTGCCGCGGCACGTCACCGAGACATTGTGCGCTTTCTCGCGCAGGCTCCGGACACAGGACATCGGCGACGTCCGGTGGACACAAGTCTCGGACTGGTATCTCGAATACGCCGACACCCGCTATCGCCGGACCGTCGATGCCGAACGCCTGGCGCACCTGCAACAAAGCGCCGCGCGCCTGCGAAAAGCTCTGTAGCCGAAGCCGATGTGGGCGTTGGTTTCCCCTGACCTACTGCGGCTGTTCTGCGGTGTCTTGATGTCGGTGGAAGACCATTTCCAGTCTCAGGGCCTCCGGACCACACGCGGTACATTCCAGGCACCTTGTGCATCGAGAATCGTTGGGGCTTTTCTCAGGTTGGATGCCGAAGTCACAAAGCTTGTGACATCGTTTGCAGTCCGTGCATCTCTTCGGATCTACCCGCAGGAAGAAAACCGAGACGCGGTTGAAGAGCGAGAAGATGGCGCCGAGCGGGCAGAGCATTCTGCACCAGGGTCGTTTGATGAAGAAGATGGCGACGACAAAGAGCACAATGATTGTCATCTTGACGGCGTTGGGCCAGACGACCGGTTGGCCCGCCGCGGCGTTGCGGATCATGCCGGGAATGCCGGCCTCTAAACCGCCGGCCGGGCAGACTCGACAAACAAACAGCCAATGTCCCTCACCGAAGAAATAGGGCACCGCCAGGACCGTGACGATCAGGACGACGTAACGGAAATGACTCGTCCAGCGAGGCGGATCGAACTTCGGCGTGGGCACCTTCGCGGCCAGGTCCTGCAGGAAGCCGAACGGACAGACCCAGCCACAAATGAGGGTCCCGAACACAGCTCCGAGCGCGACCAGCAGACCCACGGCGATGAAGGGGAAGACGTGCAGCGCTCCGAGCTGCGCGATGATGCCGATGGGACAGGCAAATGTCGCCAGGGGACAGGCATAGCAATGAAAGACCGGTGAGCACATCGTGTGCAGACGCAACCCCAGCGGATCGAGCCAGACCAGCAGGAAACTCATCTGCACCCAGAGGCGCCAGGGGATCAGCTTGGAGAGGAAACTGGGTTTGTCAGGCATGGAGGCTGAAGTCTCCTGTCGGCTTGGGCCCGTCGTCGGCCGTTCGCGGATAACAATGTGTTTCTCGATGTTGGAGGCCGCGGACACCACGGCGGGCATCTAGCTGCCTCAGGTTGGACACGCTGCCGGCGCTTGGTTGCCGGTGTAGGTTTTCTTGATTTCGCCGGAGGCGTCACGCTCCAGGCCGCCAACGGTGACCTCCTTGATGAGCACCCGTTCGGACTGCGCCACGGCGGTCCCCTCGGCACTCGTCTGGGGTTCGATGCGGACCGCATGGAACGAGACCCCGTAGGTCAGCAGCGCCACCCCCATCAGGATGAGCAGAAAGGCAGTTGCGATTCGCAGCGATCTTGCCGTCATAACCTTAGGTTCTCCTGCCTATACCATTCGGACCAATCGGCCGACCCCTTGGCAAAAAATGGCGGAGGCGAATGGGAATCGAACCCACCCAGGACCTTCTCGGCCCTACGCTGGTTTTGAAGACCAGGGGCAACACCAGTCACCAGTCACCTCCACATCTATTCTAACAACAATGATTTACGGCGATTCCAATATGGCCGGATGAATTAGCACTCACAGCCGCCGCCACAGCCGTCGTCATGTGGATCGCCCGTGTAGAAACGCGCAAGACAGCCGAAGGCATTGAAAGCAGTCAACATGACATAGCTAAACCGAGAAAGAACTCCCGCCCAGCCCTCCGCCGCACCGAAAACGGCTGCCGGAAAGCGGGCACATAAGCTCCCTCATACACTACACCTTACGGGCCAGTTCTGCAAGAACATCCGTGGCAAGATGTACTACCCGGGTGCGGTTCGCGTTTGCGGGTAATGCTGATGAGCAGGCCTCTTGTCATGCCGAGTTTCCCGGCGGCTTTGCCGCGGGTATCGGAAAGATACCCGTAGTCTGTCTCCTGCCTTCAGTCGCTGGTCGGCCCACAAGGTGCACGATCCGGCGGTGGCGCGCCCGTTTGGAGTTCCGCGTTTACGCGGTCTTGGGCCGCCTGAAGGCGGAACTCCGAACCGCTGGTTTCTCAGAAGCGGAGTCTCCCGATGTGCCTCGGAATGGCTGCGGATGGGACAGCCTGAATTCTCACTCGAGTCCTCGGGTCGGCCATCCCCCGGACTGTGTTCGCCGCCATCCTGCGCCGGATCAAGCGGCTCCGACTCGTGGCCCCAGCCCCAACATGCCGCAATACCCTCCCACATCACGACGCAGACCAGGCCTGGCGCGGTCGGTCTGCCGTTAGACAGCGTAAAGCGGGGATTCAGAGACAGTAACCAGCCCTGGAACCACGCTCTGGCCCCGGTTGGGCGTCGCCACAGTCAAGATTCTGTTTCCCACCACTGGGATGGCGGGTTATAGTGCTCCATGGCTGTCCGTGGCGGTCATGGGCAGAGGGCCAACTGGGAGATCTCGGTTCAAAGAGTAGGAGCCTAAACATGAAAACGAGAATCAGTCTTGTGATAATGCTCGCACTGGCGCTCACGCT
>CAZGRF010000207.1:4844-6618 GCA_964527825.1 uncultured Pirellulales bacterium | reverse complement strand
CGAAACGGACGGTGCGGTGGCCTACGACAGTGCCGGGGTATTCGACGCCACGGTGGTAGGAGATATGCTCTGGCAGCCCGGCGGCGGGCCGGTGGGCGGCGCCCTTGAGTTCGACGGCATTGATGATTATGTCAGCACGCCCTATGTTCTGGATCCTGCTGAGGGAACGTTCAGTGTTTTTGCCTGGATCAGAGGCGGACTGCCGGGACAGGTGATCCTCTCGCAGGAGGAGATGTCAGATTGGCTGTCGACAGACCAGGTGGAGGGGAAGCTTCTGACCAACATATCCCCACGGCCGGGTCGTAGCTCGATACCACCACTGACTGCGGAGGTTATAGTGACCGACGGCGTCTGGCATCATGTGGGCCTTGTTTGGGACGGTTCTGAGAGAATCTTGTATGCAGACGGCATTGAAGCGGCCAGGGACCTGCCGTCGCGCGAATTGAGGGAATCTCGCGGGGGCCTCCATATCGGAGCCGGCAAGGGACGCGAACCAGGGTCCTTCTGGTCGGGACTGATCGACGACGTGCGTCTCTACGACCATGCGGTGGTCCCTTGAGGAATCCTCGGTAGGGTGCGTTCTCAACGCATGCCGTTGTCCGGCGTGTGCAGGTGCCGCATATCAGGACCATGGCCACCATGGTCTGCTTTCACCCTATCACGTGACACCAGATCTGGGGCGTGGCCTGCTTTCGGAAGAGGAAGAGGTTTGGTGAGACGGCTGTGATTCCGATGCGGAAGGCGTGGTTGAAACGCTCTCTACCTGAGCCACACTCGCTGCGGGACAGAGAAACGCACAATAGCAGAACAACGCTCCCCCGAGCAGGATGAGAACACTCACAATGATGATCTTCGTTTTGGCCGGCATATCCGTACCTATCTTTGGGCGGTTTCTCTGATGTCCCCGCAAGAACCTAGACTATCATTATGGTCACACACTCCGTCATTGTACAAGAAACACCGCTTATCCGCATCAAGATTATGGGCAAAATCTCCATCGAAAGAGCGTCACGCCAAAAACACTCCAATATGCCAGCACACTGACGAACAGAACCGCTCTGACGCCGGGCTTGTGTTTCTGCCCGAGCACAGTTCGACGGAAGACCAGCATCGTTGCCGCCAGCGACACGAGCAGCAAAGCTATGGCTGCAAAACTGACGGCCGGATCGAGTGCGTCCGTGACGGATTTGTCCGGTACAAGTGTCCCGGCGACCATTCTCTGGGCGGTCTCAATCCCCTTCGGATCCGAGAAGACGCCGCGCCAGTAGGGAAGGCGTGAGGACATCCTCAGTATGGATTTGATGATATGGGCGCCTGCAATCGTGGGTAATAAGAGCAGGGTAAGCGTCTTGGCCGTCAGCCCGAAAGCCACTCGCTGCCGGCCGGAGGCTAATTTCGCCAGCGCCGCCACAATCGACAACACGACGGCAGGCACGATGACGAACAGGAAGGTTGCAGAGACTAGATTGCCTATCCACCCTCCGATTCCAAGGGCCTGTATCAAGCGGTCCGGCCCCCACATCATGATTTCGAAGGAGACCGGCCACTCCGAGAGAATCTCATATACGACGAATCCAGCGAGCACCAGGATGAATCCGACCTGTGCCGGCCGCAGATCGACGCCGGCCAGCAAATCGGCGAAAGGCCGCCGAGCAGAGAATCGGAGGTTCTTATGCGGGCAGGCTTTCAGACATTGCGTGCACAACAGGCAGTCGCGATTGTCCGTGATCGAAGCGGGATAGAGATTGCTCGTGCACGAACGTCCCGTCAGGCG
>CAZGRF010000207.1:0-4744 GCA_964527825.1 uncultured Pirellulales bacterium | reverse complement strand
ATGACCGGCCACCAGTACGACCAGACTATCAAATTCGAAAGGTTGGTGTATCGAAGGTACTGTGTGCAGTCCGGATCATTTGTTGTCACTCCCAGACCGCCAAGGACAAGCAGTATGAAGACGGTCAGCATGAACAACTGGGGAACGATCGGAAACCACTTGGCTTTGAATAGACCATCGACACATCTGTTCCTCAGTAGATTCATTCGGTGATCTTTCCTCCAATCGCCGGAACTCGAGGTTGCTCAGTGCTGCTCACGGTCTATTCGATTCCCAGTTCTTGCTGCATTCTCTCCAGGGAGACGCCCTTCGTTTCCGGCATGACCAGGAGGACCCAGAGGAGTTGGCCAATCATGCAGACGCCGTAGATCGCAAAGATTCTCCAACCCAGTTGCTCGGCAAACATCGGGAAGGTTTGTGAGACTAGGGCCGCCATGATCCAATGGGTGAAACTGCCCAAGGCCTGGCCGCGCGCCCGCAACGCATTGGGAAAGATTTCGCTGATAAAGACCCAGATGACCGCGCCTTGCCCGAAGGCGTGGGCGGCGATGAAGACAATGAAACCGATCAATACGATCCATCCGCCGGTACCGGAGTAGAAGCCCCACGCCACGACACTGAGGCTGACGATATAGCCGATGGACCCGATTAGCATCAGTCTCTTGCGGCCCAAATGGTCGATAACGACCAGGGCCGCCATAGTGAACACCAGATTCGTGAAGCCGATGATCACCGATTGAGCCAGGGCAGACGTGCCTTCGGCTCCGGCCATCTCGAAGATACGCTTGGTGTAATAGATCAGAGCGTTGATCCCGGACAACTGGTTGAACATGGCAATCATCACCGCCAGCAGAATCGGTTTCAGATATCTGCCTCGAAAGAAGGGCTCTTTCAAACTCGCGGAATGTTCGACCAGAGACTGCCGAATCGCGACCAGTTCCTCATCCACATTGCCGGTATCCGTGCCGACCCGTTCGAGTATAGTCCGGGCTTCGTCCACCAAGCCTTGTGCCATCAGCCATCGCGGGCTGCGAGGTGTATGGAAAAGCGACACAAAGAAGACCGCCGCGGGAAAAGCCTCGACCCCAAACATCCACCGCCATTCCAACGTGCCCAGATTCAGCAAGTGGACGATCCAGTTGGACAGGTACGCCAGCAGAATGCCCAGAACGATATTGAACTGAGTGATGGCCACGAGCCGACCGCGAACGCGGGCCGGCGAAATCTCGGCGATATACATCGGCGAGATCACCGAGGTGCCACCGACGGCCAGACCGCCGATGAATCGGAAGACACTGAACGAGACCGCCCCCCAGGCAAGAGCGCTGCCGACCGCGGAAACGAAATACAGAATCCCCAATACCTTCAGGATGGAGCGTCGGCCGAACCGGTCGGATGGTTTTCCAAACAGCAGCGAACCGATAACCGTGCCGATCAGTGCACTGACGACCACAGTGCCATGCCAGAAGGAGGTCCTCTGAAGCATCGACGTCGTTCCCTCGGTTTCAGGACCGACCACCTCGGGACGACCGAAATACTGGGCCATCGATTGGTATTGGCCGTCAAAGAGCCGCTGCAAGGTCTTTTCAGCCCCGGAGATGACGGCCGTATCGAACCCGAACAGCAAGCCCCCCAAAGCGGCAATGAGCGCGCTGCGAATCAGAATTCCGCTGGGTCTCATCAGGGGCCTCCTTTCGACCCGAGACTCTCATCTTCTCGCGTTGAATCCGCTTAGTTGCTCTCGCTTTCCGCCGTCGGTGCGTTGCTCTCTGGTGATGGCGACGGGCCCTCTGAGGGCAGCGGCTTGTCGTATTCGCCCAAGGGCCTGACCCAGATGTTTCGATAGCGGAGCGGGTTGCCGTGGTTCTGCAGCTCAATGAAGACCTCGGGTGGATGTTGGCGCCGGTATGCGCCCAAGGCCGTGTGTCGCACGCCGCCGATCCCGTCGGTGCACCCGATGAACTCCCGTTTGTGATGCAGCACCAGGCCATTTTGGATCACCGTCACGTTGGCCTTCTTGACCAGCTCGCCGTCGGCGTCCCAGCGAGGCGATTCGAAGATGATGTCGTAGGTCTGCCATTCGCCGGGCGCTTTGCAGGCGTTCACCAGCGGTGGGGTCTGGCCGTACATGGCGCCGCACTGCCCATCGGGATAGGTTTTGTTGTCGTAACTGTCCAGCACTTGGATTTCGTACATCCCGTTGAAGATGATACCGCTGTTGCCCCGGCCCTGGCCTTCGCCTCTCACCTGGCTTGGCGTCGCGAACTCCAGATGCAACTGGAAGTCGGCGAAGCGGTCCCTGGTGCGGACGCTTCCGCGCCCGGTCTCCATGAATCCAGCCTCGTCGAGCCGCCAGGCAGCGGCTTGGCCGTTGGAGGACTGCCACTTCGAGAGGTCCTTGCCGTCAAAGAGCACCACGGCATCGGCCGGGGCCGGCGCATTGTGGCTGAATGTGGCTCCCGAGGCAACGATCCGCGGTTGCGGGCGTTCCCCATCGTGTACGTGCCAGTTCGTGCCGGGGATGATCGGCGTGTTGCTGTACCCCAGCCCCTGCTGCATGGCGGCATACAGCACTGCCCCGCAGCTTGTGACCGCCAGCGTTACCAAACAAAGTACAATCGCCTTCTTCTTGTGCATGGTCTTGGCCCTCTTACAGAAACTCGAATTCCCAAATTGCAGTTCAAAACAAACAGCCACGTTCAAACATCTCAACGATCGAGGCGGCGTCATGCCCGCGCCTGGCGCATTCGTCCTCTGTCGCAAGGTCCACAGCGAATATGCGATTCTCCTAATTCGCTCGTTTGGCATCGGCAACCAGGTCCAGGAGGCCGTTGACGATGGCACTCTCGGCATATCCCGGCTTGCAGCGCGAGGACAGAACCTCGAAAGTCTGATAGCCAAACGCCGCATCATTGGGAACATACCCGGAATTGCCGCTTCCATTCGCCATCGACACAAAGATGGACCTGCCAATAGGAGACTCCCGCTTGAATCTCTGGGCGATCAAGTTGAAGATTTCCGCGTTGCAGCCGCCGATCGCAATATCGTCGATCATCAGAAGAGACAAACGGAGCTGGACGTCGGGGCCGTCCCGGTAGGTGGCTTCGACCGCGGCGCGCCCTCTGTCCGTCCTGATGCGGCCGGGGAAGCTGATCGCCTCTTGAGCCGCGAATATTCTGCCGCCGGTCGCCATCCGAGCCGTATCCATTTCGCGCATCACACGCTTGACCTCTTCACCCAGGAACTGGCCCATGGATAGGATCATCTGCTTCTGCTGATCCAGCAGTCGCTTAACCGTGGGATCTTCCTTGTTCAGGCCCTGTCCGCCCGGAGGCATGGCATTGCTGATGTCTTCTCCGCGGGCGGCGTAATCCTTGATGCGTATTTCACGCAAATCATACGTCTGTTGAAAGTAGAGCGGATTCTGGTCGCCCTGCGCTCCGACGGAGAAAACCGCCACGATCTTGTCGTCAAAGGAGTCCTCGACGTACTTTTCGGTTGCGCCGGGATAATCGCCGCTGATCATATCGGTGTTGCCTGTGACCACAGCGTGGCAGGCGTAGTTGAAATAGACCGCGATCGGCGCGCCGGTCAGCGTTTCAAACTTGATCACCGCCGCGGTCTTGTCCGACGGACCATCGTAATTGGCGCCTTCCCACCACTTGTTGGTCTTGCGGTCGATGATGTTGCGGTTGACGTTGATGTAAGAAACACCCGTCCCGTAACCGATGCGCGCAGGCTGGAGCTTCTCTTTGGCTGCCTTTATCGTGTCGAATATCTGATCGGCTGATCCTCCGGAGGCGCTGTGGGTGTGCGTCGGATTCATGATCAGATTCTGAGCGGGGATCCCCAACTCACTTTCTACTCTCTTCGACACCGTGTTCCACACCCGTTCCCCAAGCATGCCCGTATCCACCGAAACCAAGGCCGCGCTCGTGGTCCCGTTGTCGATCACGATCGCCCTGGCGTAGATGTGATCGAGGATGCCGTCCGCACCTGGAAAGCCTCCCCGAGCGCCACCGTCCCTACCGCCTCTGCCCATACCGCCGGCGCCGCCCCCGCGATCACCGGGAGTGACATCGATTTTGGCCGCACCCACCTTGAAAGAAGAATGCGGGGCCTGCGCCAAGGCGCCGCATGGAAGGATAACCGTCAGGACCGCAAGAGTCACGATCTGAAGCGTTCTCATCTTTTGCTCCTTTTCTTTGATGCCCTGTCACTTTGCGTGCCGTGGACACCAGGGGACAGTCATCCGCTATGCAAGGCCGTCTGCCGCCTTTCCGCCCGCCACGTCAACAGAGCACCCGAAGGGAGTATGTTGTCCCTCGGTTTCTCCCGGAATGTACGACAATCGTACCAGCATCCGTGCAGAAGACCTGCTTGTGTCCCGGTTATCGTTACTCGGTTACTCGCCGGCCATGCGCGACAGCCACCTATTGAGCTTCGTCATAATAGGTGGGTGTCCCTGCCCTCCTGCTGTGCGATAGCCTCCCGGAGGTCCGACTTCTCGGCGGTGATGCATCTTCCAACTGTCCGTGTCATCCTCGGTAGGGATGCTGCCAGGGCGCCCGATACTCGCGCTTCAGCATGGCCTGGGCCTGAGGATTGTCTATGATGCGTTGTGCCTGGGCATCCCAGCGGAGTTTTTCTCCCCGTTCATAGGCGATCATGGCCAGTTGCACGGTGGACGAGCTGCGGAAAGCCTCTTCAGGCGTACACAAGGGTTGCTGACGGGTCCGCACGG
>CAZGRF010000206.1:0-6619 GCA_964527825.1 uncultured Pirellulales bacterium | reverse complement strand
GACTACAACGACCTGCAGACCCTCGTGGAGCAGAGCTCCGAGCAGCGCGTCGCCAACCTTCTCAGACAGCTCGAAGACGAAAGGACCCAGTCAAAGCAGCTCAATCAGGACCTGCTCAAGACGCAGGCCCAACTGGACGTAGCCCAGCAGCGGTTGGGTGACGCGCTGACTGAGGTCGGCAAGATCCAGCCACCGCCCGACCACGAGGCTGAAGCTCAGAGCCCGGACGGCCAAGTCATTCTCGTCGACGAAGCTGCAGGCTTGGTGACAATCAATCTGGGGTCCGACGACCGCGTCTATCGCGGCCTGACGTTTTCGGTCTACGACCGCGCCGGCGGTATTCCCAGAGACGGCAAACCTAAGGCTGAGATAGAGGCCTTCGCGGTGGACAGGAAAGTATCCACCGCCAGAGTGCTGTCATCAGAGAAGAAGAACCCGATCACCACCAATGACCTCGTGGCCAATCTGATTTGGGACAGCCGCAAGATCAATCACTTTGTCATCGCAGGTGACTTCGACCTCAACGGTGACGGAGAACCGGACTACGATGCGGACGCGAGCATCCAGAAGCTCATCCAGAAATGGGGCGCCGCCGTGGATAACGCAGTCTCGGCCAAGACGGATTTCATCATCCTCGGCACCAAGCCTCAAGTGCCGCCGGAGCCGACCTTCGATGAGCTGGCGGCGGACCCGATGGCCAGGGAGAAATACGACAGAGCCCGGCAACGACAGCAACGCTACGATCAGATCCGGCAACAAGCCCGGGCGCTCTACATCCCGATCTTCACCTACGAGCGTTTTCTCTACTTCACCGGCTACCAAAGCAGCGTGGGCAAAGCGGGAGCGTTTTAGGACAGATCCCGGTAGCCACCGAAGCGCGCATTTGGGTCTGCTCGTATCGCCGCGGGGTCATGGCCGTGGCTCAACCCCTATTGAGGCAACATAGAGCTCCCCGGTGTACCGGCTCGCCGTCGGGCATACGACAAATCCTCGCTTGACGGCGACAAACGTCACGGTGCAAGCAGCCCGTATCGCGGTGCCCAGAGGCTCTCCCATGTCGCAGTCGAGACCGGAGGGAATGTCTACCGACAAGATCGGTATTCCCAGGGCGTTGATCGCATCCACCAGCATCCGATAGTCCGCTCTCAACTGGCCTTGCAGTCCTGTGCCGAAGAGGGCATCGACAATCATACTCGCCTCGCCGGCCCACATCCGGACGGTAGCGGCAACATCCGGGTCGCCGGGATTGAGCTGTTGCGTCGCATGCCCCAACTGCTCCAGAACATCAAGGTTGGTCTTGGCATCACCTCGAATCTTAGCCCGCTCGCCACAGACAACAACATCGGCCTTCAAACCGGCGTTTATCAGATGGCGCGCTATGACGTAGCCGTCGCCGCCATTGTTGCCGGTCCCGCAGAAGATGCAGACCCGAGGTTCGGCCACCCCTTGCAGCTTCTCCCTCACCAGCTCCGCGCAACTGCGCCCGGCGTTTTCCATGAGCACCACGCCAGGCACGCCGACCTGCTCGATGGCCCAGCGGTCCACCGCCCGGACCTGTTCTCGGCTCATGGTGCGCCATTCCTTGGACGACACATACTTCTCCATGCGCAGTCTTATACAGGATCAGTCGCCGGACCGTCAAGCCAGGCGCCTGCAAGAGACGTGATGAATTGCATGTGGGTTGGAGTTGAGGTCATCCATCCGGAGCGATGGCAAGCGCCGCGAGCCCGAGTCGAAGACAGATGACAGCGGGAACAGAAGAGAGTACGCATTCCTGCTTTTGCCCCCGAAGACACAAGATCGAGGCGATGACGGTGATCGCAGCCCAACCAGCCCGCAGACGACGGACGCTAACTGACAGGGCAGAGGACAAACTCCAGCTCTCTGCCATTCCTCTCAATGACAATGGGTATCTCCGGCATCTCCTCGCTGCGTGCGCTGTACTTCCTGGCAATTTGCCAGAGCTTCTGTCGGGGGTATCTTGTACAAAGCGATTGGCGGCCGACGTGCGTCACGCAGTCGCCTTCCCTCAAGCCCATGAAGTTCTGGGTCAGACGCACACCTTTCACCGTATCGCCTTCCCGCGCCGTAACCAACCCAACGGTTCCAATGAGGGGCGCAAGCTTCGCGGCATTGATCGGCAGCCTCCTGCCGGCAGCGCCCGGTGACGTGCTGCGTCCTCGGGCCGCATGGGCCATGGCCCGCTCGGCCTGTGACGTCGTCGCTCGATAGTCGACCGTGCCCGGCTGGATTTCCATGACCCATTTGCCTTCAAGGGTCTCAAATATGAGTTCATGACTTTCTATGGCTGCAATTACCATTCCAGCCACTATGTCGCCGACTCGGCACAGCCGCTGCCTTCCGTCCTCCTCAATGACTGCCATCGACGAAAGGAAACCATCCATTTTGACGATGCCGACAACCTTGATATCCGCCAGCGCTGCTTCCGGGCCGACTTGTTGCCCTTGCTCGGCCTCTTCCCATCTCTCGTCGATGTCCCTTCTGGGACGGAAGATGTTCTTCTGGCCTATGACCCGGTATTCCCGGAAGCCGGCCATGTCGCGCGGGTACCTTTCCGCTTCGGTGCCAAGAGAAGACATCGAAACAGCACCCATGAGAATGATGATCACCGTTCTCGGATTCATGCAATGTTTCCCCATTCCTTGACAATGCCTTGTTCGTTGGACAAGGAACCGGAATGAACTCGGAACGCGTACCCCCCAGTACCCTCCTGCCGTGCCAAGGTATATCCAAGGTGATTCACAGGCCTCAAACGCATGACCTCCGCCTCGTTAGGGCAACGCCCCACGCGTGACGATTCACCATGGTCCTTCGCTGGCTGCTCGCCGATCTGTAGTTCTCTGCTGGTCCGTGCACACCCCCCTTACCGATTGCTGCACTACCGCCGAGTCCGTCCGGCACGCCCCACTCCGTTACTCCGTAGTGTAACAACATCCTCACCCTTTGTCAAGTGTTTTCGGACGGTAAAATAGACGCTAACCCCCGGCCTTGTGTCGGGGCCAGGCAGCCAGTAACATGGCTGGTTCGTTCTGGACATAGGGTTTGGCACATGGGTTCGGTCGATGGCGATAGTCGCCCTTCAGGATATTCACAGGGCCTTCGGGTCGGAGGTGGTGCTGGATCGGTTGAATCTGCAACTGCATCCGGGCGAGAAGGTCGGCATGGTCGGGCCGAACGGGTCGGGCAAAAGCACCATTCTGAAGCTGATTACAGGCGAGCTTGAGCCGGACATGGGCCGGGTCGTCAAGCGGAAGGGGCTGCGCATCGGCTATCTGCCCCAGGAGGCCACCTTCAGCGGTCGGCGAACGGTCCTGCAGGAAATGCACGCCGGGGTCCAGCATCTGCTCAAGCTCCAGCAGGCCATCCAGGACGCCTCGCACGAGATGGAGAGCCTTGGCGGCGCTGCACTGAAAGCCAAGATGAGACAGTACGACCGCCTGTGCCACGACTTCGAGATCACCGGCGGGTACGAATACGAGATTCGCATCAACGCGACGCTGGCCGGGATGGGCTTCGAGCCCGAGCTGCATCATGCCAAAACCACCGCCCTCAGCGGCGGACAGCTCTCCCGGCTCGGCCTGGCCCAGGTCCTGATGCTGGAAACCGACCTGCTGCTGCTCGATGAGCCGACGAACCACCTGGACCTGCAGGCGACCGAATGGCTGGAGCGGTTCCTGGCGGGCTATCGAGGAGCAGTGGTCATCATCAGTCACGACCGCTACCTTCTCGACAAGGTCGCGTGCAAAATCGTCGAGGTCGAGAATCACCAGGCCCAAGTCTGGGCCGGCAACTACCACAACTACATCCAGACCAAAGAGACCGTCCGCCTCCAGCAGGAGCGCGAGCACACCCGCCGGGTCGAGATGGTCGAGCGGACACTGGACTTCATCGCCCGCAACAAGGATCAGGAAGGCATGCGCGGCACCGCCCGCGGCCGAAAGACACGTCTGAACCGCCTGCTCAAAGAGAACCCCGGTTTCCTGGAAGGGCCGACCGACCAGAAGACCATTAGCTTCTCATTCGGCAAGACCGACCGCACCAGCGACTTAGTGCTGCGCGCCGAAGGGCTGAGCAAATCCTTCGGCGATCTGACCCTGTTCGAGGACCTTGCGTTCGACATCCTGCACGGCGAGCGCCTCGGCGTCACCGGTCCTAACGGGACCGGCAAGAGCACGCTGGTCAAGCTCGCGCTGGGCCAGATCGAACCTTCGGCCGGCAGCATTCGCATGGGCGCGAGCCTACGCATCGGCTACCTTGACCAGCATGGCGACGTGCTCGACCCGACGCGGACGGTCCTGGAGGAGGCCCGCAGTGTCCGGCCGGAACTGTCCGCTGAACAGGTGCGGAGCCGCCTCGGCGCGTTTCTCTTCACGGGCGACGACGCCTTCAAATCATGTGGCGACCTCAGCGGTGGGCAGCGTAACCGCCTGATGCTCTGCAAGCTCGTCCTGACCGAGCCTGACGTCCTGGTGATGGACGAGCCGACGAACCATCTCGACATCGCCAGCCGGGAGATGCTCGAGACCGCAATGGATGAGTTCAGCGGGACGATCATCGCGGTCAGTCACGACCGCTACTTCCTCGATCGCGTCGTGGACAAGCTGCTCGTGATCGGCACCGACGAGCTGGGCAACCGCCGCCTGGGCAGGACCGAATTCGTTACGGCCGAGCCAGCTTACTCAACCTACGCCGACATCGTGCGCAAGCGCGTCGAGGCCGACCAGAAGAAGCGCCAAGCCGAAGCCGCCCGCGCCCGGAAGAATCGCCCCGCCGCCGGCAAGGGCCAATCCCGCACGACGGCGCCGGAGGAACTGAAGCGCTTCAACAAGTACTCCGTCGAGCAGCTCGAAGAGATGATCATGGAACTCGAACGCGAGATCGAGGAGCTCAAGCCCCGCTTCGGCGATGCCGAAATCTACAAGAACCCCGAGAAGCTCGCCGACCTCCAACGCCACTACGACGCCCAAACCGCCGAACTCGACCTGCTCTACCGCGCCTACGACCGCCGCATCGGATAGGCGTCCGTCTCCTGATCTACACAAGCTGGGACTCATTCACGCGCCCCGTCTTGTCATCCTGAGCGAACGCGAAGGATCTGGGCCGCGACCGAGGAGAACGTCTTGTACCACGGCCTGATTCTTCACTGCGTTCAGGACGACGAGGTCACTGGCGCACAGGGAACTCCCCGACGCTGAGTGACCGTCACTGCATTTTCGCCTTCCCATTCTCGCCGGGATCTGATAACATCACAGGCGTGACGTGAGCAGTTGCGGCGAGGAGCTTCGATGGACTGGACAAGCGCGAAGACGGCAGTCGGCATTCTCCTGGCGCTCGTGATTTCGGTTGGCCTCATATGGGCGAGGCGTCGGCTGGACGCCGTGAAACACTACGTCCGCGCTTCCCGTCATATTGACCGGGAAGAATACGATCAAGCCATCGCCGAGTCCACCCAAGCCATCCATCTGGACCCAAAGCGAGCGGATGCATACTGCGTCCGAGGCTTGGCACGCTACCGTATGCGGCAGTTCGATCAAGCCGTCGCCGACTACGACAAGGCCCTTGAGCTGAAGCCGCAACATGCTCTGGCCTTGAGCAACCGAGGACTCGCCTATTGCTGCAAGGGTGAATATGACAATGCTATCGCCGACCTGGACCGCGCGCTGGCAATGGAGCCGAGCAATCGGGAGACGCATTTCGGCCGAGGTATCGCTCTCGAAGGTAAGGGGGACCTTGACCAGGCAATTGCAGAGTATGACAAGGCCATTGAAATCGCCCCCGACTACATGAGAGCCTACAACAACCGAGGCGTGGCGTACGCTCTGAAAGGTGAATACGATCTGGCTCTCGCGGATTTCAACAGGATCATTGATGCCTGCCCCCAGGACGTTAAGGCACGCTATGGCCGGGGATTGACTCACTACTTTACACATAGATATGAGCACGCCATTTCCGACTATACTGAGGCCATCGAGGTGGACCCTCTGTTTGCGGGCATATATTGCCAGCGAGGATTGGCATACGGGCAAAACAGGGATTATGACCAGGCTATCGCGGATTTCGACAAGGCCATTGAACTGGACCCGCAATCCGCCGACGGCTATCACGGTCGGGCCGTAGCCTATGCCTACAAGGGCGAGCATGAGAAGGCGATCATCGACTACGCCGAGGCAATAGGAATCGACCCAGAAGACCCCGAGCTCTACCATGGTCGCGCGTGCGCCTACTACAACGCAGGAGAGTTCGCCAGGGCGCGAGCCGACCTTCAGAAGATGAAGAGCCTTGGTGGAACAGTACCGGTAGACTTCCTCCAGGACTTGCGTGAGGCGTTGGAAGGCGAGCAGTAGGGCAGTATCTGCCATCCTGAGCGAATGCGAAGGATCTGGGCCGAGAAAGAGAGTATTCTCTTCTGCAATGGCCAGATTCTTCACATTCGCTCAGAATGACAAAGTCGGGGCCAGACTTGCTGCACAGGAACAAGGGCTCGGCAGACCACCGAGATGTCACTTCAGCGTCGCTCGCGATTTTTCGGTGAACTTGATGATTTCGTTCATCATGGCGACGGACTCGCTGGGGAACTTGCCGGCGGCGGTTTCGGCTG
>CAZGRF010000205.1:0-6627 GCA_964527825.1 uncultured Pirellulales bacterium | reverse complement strand
GCTCGCTCATGCGCTGGGCGACCTTCGTGAATTCCTCCTGGACCTTCTTGAGCTCGGCTTCGTCGCGGACGCGTGACGGGCCGTCCATCTTCTGGATCAGCTCGCCGTAGCGCTCGCGAACCGTGCTCAATTCTTGGCGCAGCCGGTCGAACTCGGCCTGCTGCTCGGGCGTCGGCTCGGGATTGTCCGGCTTCAAGGTGGCTAAGTCTCCGACGAGCAGGTCAGCCTTGCCGTCACCGTTCCAGTCGGCCACGCAGATCTTGGCGCGCGTGCCGCGAACCGCTTCCTTGGAAGCGTCCGGTCCGAACGTCGTCTGACCGGGCGGGACCAGTTCCACGGCCGCCGCCAACTTGGGCGCGGTGGCCGAGCCGGTGTTGCGGAAGAGCGAGACGCTGCCGCGGTCGTCTCCGACGAGCAGGTCGAGATCACCGTCGCCGTCCCAGTCGGCGGTGCACGGGCCCGCGCGGCTGTTGACCCTCAGCGGCTTGCCGTCGGCTTTGAGCTGCGTCTCCTTGCCGAACGCGTAGGATTTGGCCGTGCCTTCGTTCGAGATGAGGAACACGTTGCCGCTTATGTCACCGACGATCAGGTCAACGTCGCCGTCACCGTCCCAATCGACGGGATTAACGGTCGATGCGGTTCCCGTCGAGGCGATGGGCTTCTCCGGCGTGCTCTTGTAGCGTTTGCCACGATACGTGATGAACGTGCCTTCGTCGGTCGATTCCCATTCGACGTGGCCGCGGATGAGAAGGCCATCGCCATTGTAGCCTTCCTCAATGCCACCGCCGATGTTGATGAGCTGACCCTCTTTGTCCTTGACCATCTCGCCGGCCGCGAAGGTGCGGTCGGGTCCGCCTTTGAAAACGTAGATTTCGCCGGGCCAGGAGCCGGAGAGAACGTCGTCGTAACCGTCGTCATCAATGTCCACGACACGTGGACCGAATCCGATGCATCACCCACTGGGGACGCGGCCGTCCTCTTTGCCTTCCTTGAACTTCACTCCAGCCGCCAGCTTGGGCTCGGCATTCGTGCCCTCGTTGCGATAGATCGTCAATAGCCCATCGCCGAACTGACCGACCAGCAGGTCCTGCGTGCCGTCGCCGTCGAAGTCGCACACGAACGGGGCCGCATGGCCGACCTCGGTGTCGATTACGTCACCGGCCGCTTCGAGTCGCACCGGCGGCGCCAAGTCGTCTCCCAGAACCGCGCTCTGCAAAGGAGCAAGCCCCATCAGCACCGCAACCAGTGTTTGCATCATCGTGACACCTCCGTTCAACTCGGTTTCCCAGGTCTCCGCGGCTGGCCCGCTCCCCGACAGTATACCCAAATCGGCGCACAAATCCAGAATTTCTGCACCACCTGTGGGGCTAGAAGGCCGAAGAAGGGATGGTCAGGGTCCTTCCGTAAGCAGGATGAGGGGAAGGCGTTGTTCGTGGAATGCGCCGTTCGGGATCAGGCATGAGATTCGGCTTGCAGATACTCAGTGACGGTGGTTCCGGGAGACGCTGGATTCGCTTCTCTGGGAATCCTCTGGCGATTCTCGGGCTCGCAGGCGTGCTGTTCTGTCTGGCCGTCTTCTGTCGGTCGGTCGCCAAGTACACCTGGGACCATTACGGCGCCTACGAAGGGACGGTCGTGGAAATCAGGCGGGACTGGACCGACCACCTCGCATCGGAGTCGGGAGACTGGGAACACCTGATTATCAAGACGCCGCAAGGCCGGCTGATTGACAGGTACATCAGCTTTGAAACCCGAGCGATCGAGCACATTCGCCCCGGCGACCACGTCATCAAGGAACGGGGTTTCACCAACCGCATCCAACGTCGTGACGGAGAGTCATGAGAAGACCCGCCGGTCACTTGACTTGGCCGCTCATCTGGCCGCGGCGGCGGTCAGTACGTTGGCGTCTTTGTCCACGAGGATAGGTTCGCCCAGGCCAAGCTCGGCGAGGGGCTCCATCTGCGTTTTGGCGTCGCCTACGACGAGGTAGACCGTCCGGTCCGGGTGAATGTACTGGCGGGCCAGCCGGCGGTGCTCTTCCGGCGTCATCTGTAGCACCGTGTGCTCCTCGCGCTTGACGTAGTCAAACGGAAGGTCATACGTCGCGATGCGGCTCAGCATGCCGACGAGCGCCCCGAGCGTCTCGAACTGCCGCGTGTTGGATTTCGTCAGGGCGTCCTTGGTGAACTGCAGATCGGCCGCGGCGATCCCCTCGCGGTGCTTGGCCAATTCGTCACGTACGATCCGAACCGAGTCGAGCGTCGCGTTTGAGCGCACGCCGCTACTGAACATGAACAGGCCGGGATAGTGACTGCCGGAGAAGCCCGATCGGGCGCCGTAGGTGTAGCCCTTCTCTTCGCGCAGGATCATGTTGAGCGTACTGTTGAAGTTGCCGCCCAGCTTGTAGTTCATGACGGTGGCCGGGAAGAAGTCGGGATCGGTATACGCCGGAGCGAGATGGCCGATGCGCAATTGCGACTGCTTTGCATCCGCAAAGTCCACGAAATAGACCCGGGCCTTCTCCGGCGCCTGAGGTTCCGGCAGGTCCGGCAGCGCCACCTCGCGCGGCTGCCACGCTTCCAGCTTCTCGAACGCCTCCAGGATCTGGGCCTTGGACAGGTCGCCCGCAATGGCGATGTTGGCAACAGAAGGCGAGAGATTGGCCTGATAGTACCGCTTGAGATCGTCGACGGTGAGGGACTCGACCGATGACTCCGTGCCATCCGCGGACTGAGCCAGCTTGTGGTCGCGGCCGTACACGAGCTTGCCGAACACGTCGCCTGCCACCGAGGCAGGGTTGTCCTTGCTGCGGCGGATCGACTCCAGCGTCTGCTGTTTGAGGCGTGCGAACTCCTTCTCGTCCCAGCGCGGCTCCAGCAGGATTTCGCGGACCAGGTCGACTACCTTGTCGAACTCGGAAACCAGACAGCTCGCGCGGATCGTGACGGACTCGTCCCCGGCGCCGACGCGAATGTTCGCGCCCAGATCGTCAATCGCATCCTGTAGCTCGATGGGCGTTTTGTTCCGCGTGCCTTCGTTGAGCAGTTGCGCGGTCAGGTTGGCCTGGCCTTCCTTGCCCTTCTCGTCGAGCAAGGCCCCGCCTTCGATGCGGATCGAGAATTGCACCAGCGGCAGCTCGCGATGCTCGATGCCGTACACTCTGACGCCGTTGGCCAACGTGCCCTGCCAGATCTCGGGCAGCGTCAACAAAGGCGTGGGCCCCTGGGGAGGCTCGACGCTACGATCGAAGCTCGATGGAGCGTCCTTAACCTCCATCTCCGTCCCCGGCCTCCGGGCGACCTTGACCTCCGCCTGGTCCTGCAACGATTCCTCTTCGATGGGGAACCGCTCGCTGTCGTGGGCGACCAGGTCGGCGCGACCCTTGGGCACGAAGCTCGTCAGCACGTACGGCTTGTCGCGCAGGTACTTGTCGTAGACGTGCCACACGTCGTCGGACGTGACCGCCAGCATCTTCTTGAAATCCTCCGCCATGAAGTCCGGCGAACCGCCGTACTCGTTGTACTGCGCCAGCGTGAACGCCTTGCCCAACGTGCTGGAGAGACTGCTGAAGAATGCGGTGCGAATGCGAATCTTGATCCGGTTCAGGTCCGCTTCGGTGAACTTCTCGGTCTCGAAGCGTTTGAAAGCCTCTTGGACTGCGGTTTCCACGTCGGTCAGCTTGACGTCGGGAAAGGCCCTGATCCGAACCTCGAAGGTCCCGGCGATCTCGCCGGAGCTGTTGTAGCCCGACGCGCTCGGCGCCAGCTTCTTCTCTTCGACGATCACCTTATACAGCGGCGCCTTCTTGCCGCGTGCGAACAGTTCCCCCAGCACGTCCAGCGCGTACATGTCGTCGTTGTACTCCTCGACGGTCGGGAAGACCATGTTCAGCTCCGGCGCCTGCGCGAAGTTGTCTTCATGGAAGGCACGCTTCTGCTCTGTGAGCGCTACGGGCGCGGGCTTCGGGTCCGTGACGGGGTCGCCGGCGGGAATCTCACCGAAGTACTTCTCGATCCACGCCTTCGTCCGCGCCTTGTCGAAGTCGCCTGCGACAACGAGCGTCGCATTGTTCGGTCGATACCACCGCTCGTGAAAATCGTGAACGTCCTTGAGCGTCGCGTTGGTCAGGTCGTCCATGGACCCGATGACCGTCCAGTTGTAGGGATGTCCTTCCGGATAGAGCAGCTCGCGGATCACACGATCCGTATGGCCGTAGGGACGGTTGTCGACGCCCTGTCGCTTTTCGTTCTGCACCACATTCTGCTGGTTGACGAAGGCTTCCTGCGTGACGCGGCTGAGCAGGTAGCCCAGGCGGTCGGACTCCATCCAGAGGACCATCTCCAGCGCGTTCTTGGGCACCACCTCGTAGTACGTCGTCCCGTCGGGACCGGTGCCGCCGTTGAGGGTGCCGCCGGCGGCTTGGATCTTCTTGAAGAACTCGTCCTGGCCCACGTGCTGCGATTCCTGGAACATCATGTGCTCGAAAAGGTGGGCGAAGCCGGTGCGGCCGGGCACCTCGCGATTGGAGCCGACGTGGTACTGAATCGCGACCGCCGTGATCGGGTCGGACCGGTCTTCGTGCAAGATGACTTCCAGGCCGTTGTGCAAACGATACTTCGTGCAGGCGATCTTGAACTCCTGCTGCCGGCTACAGCCTGCCAATACCGCCACCAAAGACAACAGCACAAGCAAGACGTGTTTTCTACTGGTCATGAGGTTTCTCCTGGCTGACATGAACTCCACCCCTTTCGTCACCAAGTGACGGCGGATACCGGCGCCTTTGGCGCTGGCGCACAAACGACCCGTCAATGGGCCGCACTATCGTCGCCCATCGTATCCGAACTAAGAACCCGTCGCCAGCAGAAAAACCGCCGGCTGGTGAGCACTGTTTGGAGTTCCGCCTTCAGGCGGTCTTGTTCTGACCCGCGTAAACGCGGAACTCCAAACGGCTGCAAACGTGCAGTGCACCCGGTGAGCACACATGGGAAGTGCTACCTCACTTGGCAGCGGGGGCAGATATGCGTGCCGCGGCCGGCGATGACGAGGCGTTCGAGGGTCGCGCCGCAGCGTTTGCAGGACTGCCCGTGACGTTGGTAGACTCGCAGCCGCGTGCGGAACCGCCCCATGTCGCCATAGGCGTTGCGAAAGTCGCTGAAGGTCGTGCCGCCGGCGCGGATGGCTCGCCGCAGGACATGCTTGATCTCGCGCAGCAGCGTCGCTGCCTCTGCGGCCGTCAGGGAACCGGCGGGCCGGGTCGGATGGATGCGCGCCGCCCAGAGTGATTCGTCGACGTAGATATTGCCGAGCCCCGCGATCCGCGTCTGGTCCAGCAGTAGTGACTTGATGGGCCGCGCGCTCGCGAGAATCCCGGCGAAGACCTTTGGACTCGCGCTCAGCGGTTCGGGGCCGAGATGCGTCAGGCCGGCCGCTTCCATCGCGGCGTCCGGATGGTCCGGGTCCAGATGCGGCAGGCACCAGACGCGCCCGAACCGGCGCGTGTCCACGAAGAGCAGGTCTGTCCCGCCCTTGAAGGATACGATCAGCCGCGTGTGCTTCGGTCTGGCCGCGAGGTGGTCCTGCGGATTCGGCAGCAGCAGCTTACCCGTCATGCCAAGCTGGAAGACCAGGGCGGAGTCTCCTTCCTGGCTGAGAATGAGCCGCTTGGCCCGGCGGGTGACACGCTCCACGCGCCGGCCTGCCAATGCGTCAAGAAACTGCCGCCAGCGCCGTCCGGGGGCGCGCATGATGATAGGACTGTGGACCTCGACGCGCGCGACGCGCCTGCCCACGATGACCTCACGCAGGCCCAGCGCGATATTCTCAACTTCCGGCAATTCCGGCATGACCGACTCCTTGTGGTTCGCTCGTGACGCCCGCGGCGCTCACGCGGTGGGCAGGGTGATGATCTTGTCGATGCGGGCGCGAATTTCTCCGCATCGGAAAGGTCCCCCGGAAGCAGCCGATATTGGCAGGCCTTGCGCAGTCTGCCCAGCCCGCCCGTCCCGTTGTGGAGGCGCCCTGCCGCGCGAGTGGCGTCCCAGCACCGGCGACAGCGGCACACCCGCGAAAGGTGCGACGTCCGGTAACAACTGCGTTCATAGCCTTCTCTCTCAGATCTTCTGTCATCGTCCAATTCATTCGGGCGGGCCGGGCGCGGTCTGCCGTGTTGCAGGGCCGAAGATCACGATAGGGGCTTTCTCGACCGCCTACCAGCGCTTTCTGTACTGCTAGAGCGGGTTATTTCTGTATCGGTTAGGTCTTTTTATCGGGTCGTCCCATAAAAAGGTAAAGTTTTTCAGATTTGCTTGCCGAAGAGTAAATGAGGGCCGATTTCCGGCCCATCAATGCTAATAAGTGGGTTTTTCGAACGGATCGCCGGCGTTCTTCATGTGCTTCGGGCGGCATATTCAGATCCATAAGCGGAGATCAAGATGAGAACAATAGCGGTTGTGAATCAAAAAGGCGGCTGCGGCAAGACTACCGTTTCCATCAATCTGGCCAGTGCCCTGGCGGGGTTGGACAAAAAAGTGCTGCTTGTGGACATGGATCCGCAGTCGCATTGTGCGGTGGGCCTGGCCGTGCCGGAAGAGCAGATCGAGCAAAGCATCTACGACGTGCTGATCAGCA
>CAZGRF010000204.1:0-6650 GCA_964527825.1 uncultured Pirellulales bacterium | reverse complement strand
CGTGGGGGTTTGGCTCCCCAAGAGCATGAAAACGTGCACGCGAGGTAGCCACGCGCCGCCCGGCGGTGGAGATCTCTTGTGCGACACTCACTGTCCTCCTTTTGACAGGGCCGATCGGCGGAGATCGGCCTTTTTCGTTGCTTGACGTGCCGGCAGAGCCTATCATATTCGGTGCATGAGAATCCCACTGACCAAGTACGGATGGCCTCAGGTGGCGGTCTATCCGATTGTCGCTGCCGCCGCGATGATCGCAGTGGCCGTGGTCAGTCCCTCCGTCGCCTGGGGACCGGCCGTCGTCCTTGCAGAGATCGTTCTCTCGATCGTCCTGGTTTGGTCTCTGGCGTTCTTTCGTGACCCAAGGCGAGAGGCGCCTTCGGACGATGCGTTGCTCGTGGCTCCCGCCGACGGAAAGGTGACCGACGTCGAGACCGTAGACGAGAGCGAATTCATCGGCGGACCGGCGCTGCGCATCGGCATATTCCTCAGCATCTTCAACGTGCACATCAACCGGGCTCCCTGTCAGGCAAGGGTCGAGGCGATCACTTATCGCAAGGGCAGGTATCTCAACGCCATGAGCCCGCTGTCGGGCAAGGTCAACGAATCGAACGCGCTGGCTATGGTGCGCGCCAACGAGCCGAAGGACAGACTCATCGTGCGGCAAATCAGCGGGGCCATCGCCCGACGGATCGTCTGTGTCGCCCGGCAGGGCCAGGAACTGGCTCGGGGCGAGGAATTCGGCATGATAAAATTCGGGTCGCGAACCGAACTCTACGTGCCGATGAGCGAAAACATGGAATGCCTCGTTCAGATTAGCGACAAAGTGAGGGCGGGTGTGACGCCGCTCGTGAGGTATGGAAGATGCCACGACTGAGATCAAAGACGGACAAGGGTCAACTCCTGCGGCGCGTCCGCCGGCAGCGGGTCAAGTATATCACCGTGTTGCCCTCGCTGATAACGATTCTCAACGGGGTCTTCGGCTTCATCGCGATTGTCTTCGCCGGCCGCGGCGTCGAGATGGGAATCGGGGGCATCTCGTACTATGCGATGGCCGGCTACATGGTGCTGCTGGCTATGTTCGCTGACATGCTCGACGGGCGTCTGGCCCGGATGAGCCAATCGACCTCGAGTTTCGGCGGTCAGTTGGATAGCCTCTGCGATCTGGTCAGCTTCGGCGTCGCGCCGGCGTTTCTGATGCTCAACGTCGTGGAGAGCGAGTTGGGACTGCCCACCATCCTGGCCGGCAACCTCTTTCATCGGTTCGTCTGGTTGGCGGCCCTGGCCTATATAAGTTGTGCGGCGATTCGTCTGGCCCGCTTCAATGTCGAGAATGAGGAAAACGAGGCCGCCCATACCAGTTTTGTGGGGCTGCCCTCTCCGGGTGCGGCCGGTGTGATTGTCAGCCTGATCATCTTCCATCAGGAGGATGTGCCGGGCTTCGACGCGCTGATCTACCTATTGCCGGTCGTCACACTAGGTGTGGCTGTCCTGATGGTCAGCCGCGTCCGGTACCCGCACATCTTGAACCTCTACCTCCACGGCAAGAAGCCGTTCAGCTACCTCATCCAGATGCTGTTCTTTCTCGGCGTTGTCGTATGGAAGATGCAGGCAGCCCTGGTCTTGATCTTCGGAGTCTTTGCCGGCGGCAGCTTCGTGAGATGGCTCTACGATAAGGCCCTTCACAGAAGGGTTGGGCTCATCTCCGCAGGTCAGGAGCAAGAAGCCGAACCCCCGGCCAGCCCGGAGGTGCATGCTTAGACCGCAGCGCGAGGATCCGCGCAGCCGATTTGTTCAATCTGGAAGAGACCGGGATTCTTGCGCCCCTCACACCGCGAAAGCCCGGACGGAACCGGTCTTATTGCCCAGCACCGGCAGCAACGTGAGATGGATCGGTCTCCAGGCCGGACGAAGGCTTCGTATCCTGCTGCTTATCACCGGACTGGTTGATTTGATAGTAACGATCTACCACCGCGGCCAAGCGGGACAGAACCTGTCGGCCCTCGTCGCTGGCCTCGAGGCCCACGATCTGGAGGCCGAGACAGAGACTCTGGTGGTCGGCGGTCGGTAGGACGTTGCGAATCTGCGCGTTGAACATCAACGGTGTCTCGTAGGGCATCGGCGTGAACCGCACCCCTACGAACTGGCCTTTGTGGAAGTCCCCTTCATTCGCAGCCGCGGGATTGCCGACCCCGCGACCCTTGAGCGGCACAGCCAACTGGGCCCCGCCGGCGGAGATGTCGGTCAGCCGGCCCTCGTAGTACCTGTGCGCGGCTTCTTTCGGTGCGCGATTGTTTGCGCGATGCCACAAGACAACATTGACCCGGAGCGACTCGGGAACGCTCACGCGAAAGTAGCTTCGCCTTTGGACGACGCCGATCCGATGCGGCAGCGCCAGCACAATCGTGCCGCCGCAGGCCGCATCCGCCGAGGGTTCCAGTCCGACGACGGTCGTGTCGAAAACGAATTTGCCGTAGGCGTGTTTGAAGTTCACGCCGACCGGCTGCTCGATGCGAATGTTGATGGGATGAGGCTTCGATGAATGACAACCCTCGACGAGCAGTCTGTCTCCAACCAGCTCCTTCATGAGCACTTTCGCCACGTGCCACTTGTCTCTCGACAAGTACGACATGATCGCCGGCGTGTGGCTCTCAACTACGGTCTGAAGCACTGCCTGCGATTCATGCCCTTCCAGCATGACGATCTCACTCATATCAACCTCCCTTGGCACGTGTCTAAGGTTGGCCACATACGTCGCGGGGCTGCACAACGTGCTCGGACCCTGCCGACACCGTCCCCCTTCGGGACAAGTCTCTGCTCCTGGGCGGCTACGTCTCAAAAACCGCCGGAAAGACGTTCGGGACCGGACCCCTCTAAAACATAAGTAATAATCGGCTATCAACAACAAGAGCGTTAGCCGAAATCCGGTCTCTCTCGGACCTTCCACCCTTGCGCCGGATGAGCTTACCACGGCCTCGGCATCGCCCTATAATCCACGCGATTTCAGGCTCACGAGAAAGCACTTGGAATCCGTCTGTCGCTCGCTCGACCCGACCGATCCAGACAGCGGCGACCAGGGTCAGCCAGGGAGGCGGATTGCGATTGCCGTTGCCGCGCCGATCAGTTACTCTGGCAACCGCCCTGCATTGAAAGACACCTATGAACATTGACATTGGACTTGGACTTCTTTGGTACGCGGCGTTCATTGTCTCTCTGACATTCCATGAAGCGGCGCACGGGCTGACTGCTCTCAAGCTCGGAGACCCGACCGCCCGTGACGCGGGTCTGGTTACGCTGGACCCGCTTACCCACATGCAGAGGTCTCCGATTGGGATGGTGATCGTTCCCATCGTTTCTTTTCTCTTAGGTGGTTGGATGATGGGGTGGGCCAGTACGCCGTACGACCCGTACTGGGCGCACCGCCACCGCCGAAACGCCGCTTTCATGGCCCTGGCCGGACCGGCGGCAAATCTCGCGCTGGTCTTGGTCGCTGCCCTCCTGATTCGAGGCGGCATCGCTTTCGGGGTGTTCACGGCACCGGAGACTGCAGATTTCGAGCACGTGACGATTGCACAGAACCCCGGCATCGCCCAGGGAGCAGCCGTGTTGGCTAGTGTGCTGTTGTCCTTGAACCTTATCCTGCTCGTCTTCAACTTGCTGCCATTGCCGCCGTTGGACGGCAGCGAGATACTCACGCTGTTTCTCAGCGACAGTGCCGCCGAGCGATATCGACAGTTCCTGGCGCAGCCCGGCTTCCACATGATCGGACTCGTCGTCGCCTGGCGTCTGATGGATTTCGTGGTCGGTCCTACCCAAACGCTCGCGCTGAACCTGCTATATCCCGGCGCGGGATACGGGCCTCATTGACGGCTATTGCAGCTCGACGGAGGCGTTAGGGTCAAAGGGATTCGTGCGCAGGGCCAGAGAGAACAGGTAGGGATAATCGGCTTTCAGATGCTCCATGTGGGAAAGCCACTCGCGGACAAGCAAGGCATAAACGCGTTTGATGTCGCCGCTGAGGTGATGATAGTCATTCTCCGGCAGGTTCTCCACGCCGGGCCGATGCGATAGCTCCTCGGCCAGGTGGAACACCGCCCAGAGCAGCTCCGTGAACGCCTCGTGCTCCAGAAGATTCGGGTTCTCCAGAAGCCCCAACAAGAAGGATCGCTTCTCGACAAGCAACACCTGCAGGCCGGCCAGATCGCCCGCCCGACTATCGACCTTGTAGCTGTGCTCGGCCAGGACGCTGCGCATCCTCTCGAAATGCTCGGGCGACCACTCGTTGTTGACCACCAGCCGTTTGGCGACGTCTTCCATGTTTCGGTCGAAGTCCCGGAAGTACTTTAGCAGGGGTGTCCCCACTTCGCTGAAGAAGGCCCCGATGACCATGTTCAGCTTCTTGAGCATGACGCGTTTCTCCCGCTCGGCCAGAAGCTGATGAAGAATCAGCGTCACGAGCAGCACCTCGATAAACACAAACGCCACGTCACCCACGAGATAGATGAAGATATGGTGAGCGTCTCGGAAGAGCGCGTAATGGAGGGCATAGAAAAACACCGACAGGAGAACGAGCAGCAAACCCAGGAGCACTCTGGATGTCAGGTAATCAGGTTTCTTCACGCCCATCCCTACGGGATTCATTCGACACAACAAGCCTTCGGACTGCCGCGCTGGCGCTGGGCGCCGGCAGAGTATAGCAGCGCACCTTGCCCGCCTCAAGCGCAAATACCAACGACCATGGGTCGTCTGGCCACAGGCAAACCGCACAAGGCTATTGAAATGGACCCCGTGTTCGACTACTCTACGCCCGGCGAAGAAGAAACGGCTCCAGGCGTCAAGCATCGGGAAGAAAGGCATGCAGAAACGAAAACTGGGCAATACTGACATGGAGTTGACGACCGTCGGCCTGGGGACCTGGGCGATGGGTGGCCCGTGGCAATTCGGCTGGGGGCCGCAGGATGACGATGAGGCTCGCGCGGCCGTGGCGGCGGCATTGGAGCACGGGATCAACTGGATCGACACCGCACCGATCTATGGCCTGGGCCACTCCGAAGAGTTGGTCGGTCAGGTCCTGCGGCAGACGCGGCACAAACCCTATATCGCCACCAAGTGCGGCCTGCTCTGGAATGACAGGCGGGAAAAGGTTCCGTGCCTGAAGCCCGAGAGCGTTCGCCAAGAGTGCGACGCCAGCCTCGAACGGCTTGGTGTCGACGTCATCGACCTGTACCAGATGCACTGGCCCCAGCCGGAGGAAGGCGTCGAGGCGGGTTGGGAGGCAATGGTGCGACTGCACGACGAAGGCAAGGTGCGCTACATCGGCGTGTGCAACTACAGCGTGGCCCAACTCGAACGCATTAGTTCGATCGGCGTGCCGGCAACGCTGCAGCCGCCCTACAACATGATCCGCCGCGACGTCGAGGACGAACTGCTGGACTACTGCGCCGAGCATGAAATGGGCGTGGTCGCATACAGCCCGATGAGCCGCGGTCTGCTGACCGGCAAGTTCACCGCCGAGAGACTCGCCGGCCTGTCGCCGGACGATCACCGCCACCGCAGCTATGAATTCCAGGAGCCCGACTTCAGCGCGACGCTGGAACTGGTCGAGCACTTGAAGAGCATCGCCCGGCGAAACGGACACACTTGTGCCCAGTTGGCGATCAGTTGGGTCCTCAGGCGTCCGGAAGTGACTTCCGCTATCGTCGGCGCCCGCCAGCCCGACCAGATCGCCGAGACCGTCCAGGCCGGCGACTGGAACCTCAGCAGCGACGACCTCGAAGAAATTGAGCAGCTTTTGGCCGAGCGCGACAGCAAGCTCGCCAGGAGCGCATAGAAAAGGAAGAACGGATGCTCCAACAACAGGACGTTTACACCAGCCCGTTGGTCGAACGAAACGCCTCGCGCGAGATGGCCGAGCTGTTCGGCGCGCAGAAGAAGTTCAGCACGTGGCGCCGGCTTTGGCTCGAGCTGGCCAAGGCACAACGGAAGCTCGGCCTGGACATCAAGCAAAGCCAGATCGCCCAGATGGCTCGCCACCTGGACGACATCGACTTCAAGCGAGCCGCCCGCTACGAGAAGCAGTTGCGTCACGACGTGATGGCGCATATCCGCACGTTCGGTGACGCCGCCCCGAAAGCGGCGCCGATCATCCACCTGGGCGCGACCAGTTGCTACGTAGGTGACAACGCCGACCTGCTCATCATGCGCGAGGCCCTGCAGCTCGTGGCGGGCAAGGTGGCGACGGTGATCGACCTGCTGGGCAAGTTCGCCGGCAAATATCGTGCGATGCCCGCACTGGGCTTGACGCACTACCAGCCGGCCCAACTGACGACGGTCGGTAAGCGCGCCACGCTCTGGTGCCAGGAATTCGCGATAGACTTGCAGGAGATCGAGCACCGCATCGCGACCTTGCCCTTCCGCGGGGTCAAGGGCACTACCGGCACGCAGGCGTCCTTCCTGGCCCTGTTCGAAGGCAAGCACGCCAAGGTCCGGCAGCTCGATAAGGAGGTCGCTGCGGCGTTCGGCTTCAAGAAGACCTGTCCCGTAACCGGCCAGACGTACCCGCGCAAGCTCGACACGCTGGTGGTCAACGCGCTGGCGTCGTTGGCGCAGTCGGCCCACAAGGTCTGCAACGACATCCGCCTGTCGGCCAATCTCAA
>CAZGRF010000203.1:0-6675 GCA_964527825.1 uncultured Pirellulales bacterium | reverse complement strand
GTTGGTCCATTCCGGCGTGTGCGCCGGAACGTGCGCGGCGCCGGTGTCCGATCCTGCCAGCGCTTTATTGTCCACTCAGGCGCGGCGACAAGCAGTCCATCCTTACGAACGGTGCTCGTTGGAGTGCCGTTCCATGCGGTATTGAACCAATTCTTCATGGCGGCTTCGTCGAGACGCGCCGCAGTGGGCACCGCCAGCAGCATGTCTTCTGTGCTCAGGATGATGAAGAGGGTCTCTCCGCCTGCTGACTTGAACTGGGCGACGCGCGGCTTCCACGTCTCGGCCACGTGCCCGACGATCTCTTTGACCTGACCGATCTGTTCGGTGTTCATGGCGCCGGCCGCGGTCTCGATGGCCATCTGGCTGAGCGCATCGATATCGACGCGGGCCATGTCGATCCGTGCGACCGCCAGCGTTTGTTCGCCGACACACGGCGCCAGCAGCCGGCCGATGTCCTGGCTCTGTCCGGCCACCGTCGGCACGATAGAGCCAAGAAAAGCTAAAGCGAGAAGTGCGTGAGTCTTGTGATGAACCATGATGGTCCTCCTGTCTTTCGTTCGAGAAATGGGCGCCGGTTATTTCAGTGTGATCTCGTACCGTAAGCCGTCTTTGGGCCCGCCGTCGGGCGGAATGGGGCTTTCCAGGATGGCCGTATCTCCTGCCAACTCGTAGTGGAAAGGCTCGCCCCGAAAGGGGTCGGCCGGGACAGGTACTTTGGTGATCTCAGTCAGGGTGCGAGGGAGCTTGCCCTCGTGGTCGGCTGCGTACATGCGAATGGCTTCGACGCAACGCAGGATGGCGATGTCACGCGCCAGCCGCGCGCGAAGAAAGCTGATACGAGACATGGGGGGCAGGGCGGCGGCAAAAGGACCGCTCTTTTCCCAGAGGGCGGAAAGCTCCCTATCGGCTTGTTTAAGCCCGCCGACGGCTTGCGGGTAGGGAACGTAGGCCCACTTGAAGTACAGGTCGCGCACCCGGCGGAATTCGTGATGCTGGTCCAGCAGGATGACATATAAGACGGGCCAGGATTCCACCTTGTCGGCCGGATAGCCTCGTTCCAGCAGATGGGCCTTGGCTTGCGGATACCACTCCATCGTCTTGACCGTAACGGTGGTCTTCTCGAGCCATTCGCCGGGATGGTTCCATTCGAGACCGACCAGCGCTACAGCCTTCTGCCATAGATCCATGGCCTGTGTATTGGACAGCACCTTGTCCTCCAGCGTCAACAGCTCCGGCAGTTGGGCGTACAGGACCGCCGATTCCATTTCCATCGAAGGACGCGGGTCGATCGGCGGATCGGGCAAGACCGTGAGGGCCCAGTAGAGGTTCGGCGCGCCGGTCGTCTGAATCAGCGTTTCGACTTGGTGCGCGAGGCCGGCGGTAACACCGATGCCGACCAGATGCTGAATCAGAGAAGGACCGCCGCCGACATCCCTCGCCATCGAAAAGCCCATTCGCAGCGTCTTCAAGGCCGCCTCGAAGTCTCCGTCATGGATCTCGAGCCTAGCCTTCAACGCAAGGAGGCGAAAGAGCGTTCGATACTGGCCAAGCTGCGGCATCATGTACTGAAAGCCGTCTTCGCGGACTGGATGCTCCCAGGCGCATGTTTCGCAACGCGAGGCCATTTCGAGATAGTCGAAGGTCTGTTTGAACCGGCCGATAGCGGCACGGACTTCTGTCAAGGGCAATGACTCGATCGGACTGTCGTACCATTGAACCAAGGTGTCCCTGTCGAGGGTAGGGGGGCCGGCGTTGGTCTCCAGCAACTGGGCGATAGCCATCTGATACAGCAGGGCGCCGTTGCCCGGACGCTGCTCCATGTACGGCGTTTCGAGGCGGTGCTGCAGGGCGTAAGTCGGCTCGGGCGCCGGCTGAATCCGTAGCTTTACCGTGCGGATCGTCTCGGCTTGGGGTGGATCGGCGGCAAAGGCTTGCTTCGCATGGACGATGAGCAGCAGCGACGCCAGTGCCGGAAGGAATCGTAGTTTGCCTGTCATGATCGATCTCCGTTATCAGAAGATAAGTAAGTCCAAACGTGCGTTACGCTATTACCGCATCCAGAGGCACAACCATGCCTATGAGAGCAGATCGTCCAGGTCTTCTCGGCTCAGGGTCGCATCGGAGCCGTTGCGTGAAGCGGGTGAGACGGGGATGGCCTCAAGGCCGCGATTGAGGACGGCGCGCCGCGTGCGGACGTAGCGTCGGAACGCCTCCGCCTCCTGGCGGTCGATCGGCCCGAGAGGCGAGGCCGTCGGCGACTCGTAGGCGACCATTTCCACGCGCTGCGCCGGGCCGGCGGGCCCAGGACGCCAGACGATAGACGCCAACAATAGAGCCGCCAGTGTGCCTGAAACACCTTGCCATATACGGCTGTGGCGGCGTGCCGCGGCTTGTCCGGCGGCGAACATCACGCGGTCGCGACTGATGGCGGCGCCGGAGGGCTTGAGACCGCCCAGGGCCGCCTCCAGTTCCTTGTCCATCGGTGTCAGTCTGTCGTCGTTTTGCATGATTGTTCCATCCTTTGTCTTATGGCGGCCAGCGCCGCCTTGTACCGACTGTGCACAGTCGTCAAAGATGCTCCGACAACACCGGCGATTTCTTTGAGCGACATCTGTCCCCAGATTCGCAGCACTACGACCTCGCGCTGCGGTGCCTCCAGCGTCATCAGAATCTCCTGGGCCGTGCGCGCATCGATCAGATCGTCACAACGGCTCTCGAACCACCCGGGTTGTTGTCTCGACAATCGTCTGTCATGCCGCCTGTGACGGGCCTTGCGACGCAGACGCGTGATGGCTTCGTTGCGGACCGTGCGAAACAGCCACGATGGCGGGTCCGCGGGCGGAGCCGTCCGGCTCATCAGACGCGTAAAGGCCACTTGAACCGCGTCTTGGGCCGCATGGTCCGGCAGCCACGTCCGGGCATACAGCATCAGCCTGTCGCCATACGCGTCGTACCACGTGGACAACTGCTCTGAATCGATCGATCTCATCGTACGCTCTATGATATCCACAAATAAGACGCGCAACCGTCTCGCTTTTTCGGAAGTCGGTAAGAAGAGCTGCGGATTCGCGCTCAACGCGGTTCGCAGACGCCTCAGTTGGATTTCGGCGGCCAGTTGGCCTTGATCCATTGCCGTGCGGCCGCCGCGTCCTTTTCGAAACGGCGTCTGGCAGCAGACTGGAGCCTTCCCTGTGCCAGGTCCGCCATCGTCCAGGGCGTTTGTCCTTCCTTGTCTATCCACGCCTTGAGGCCCTTGACCATGAGCGGCAGCAGTGGATAGCCCTCGAAGGGTGTGTCCGGCCGAGTCAGTCTCTCGTAGGACTTCTGCTGAGGATGTTTGATCTGAGTTTGATCGGACAGAAAGGCCGCGACCGCCATCAACATCTCGGCGCTGGAGTCGGCATTCAGAGACGCCACCACCGCCTGCCGATCCATCGACGTGGCGTTGGGATCGGCCAGCACATCCAGAAGCATCGGCTCGGCCCTTTGGCCCATGACCTTTGGCAACATGACCAGAGCCATGTACCGAAGCCTGGGATTCTTGCTACGGGTGCGGTCGAGGATCCAGTCCTCCTCGCTGGCCCAGTTCCCCTCGGCCAGCCGCGAGCCAAGCGCCTGCTCGTATGTGGTCTCGCCCGACGCGCCGGTGACGTGCCGAAACACGCCCAGCCACATTTGCGGCGAGGAGTTATGGCACAGCAGCAGGCTGTAGTCGGTCAGCTCGTCTCTTGTTCCGGTGAATTCGGACGGCGTCAGGGAGTAATTGACTTGGATGCCTACGCCAGAAGGATTGTTGATGTGCACGCCGAGCGAGAGTGTCAGGATCAGGAAGCTGAGCCTGTATTGCGCCGGCTCAACCGGCTCGACGAAGATCAGATGGTCAGGCACTTCCATGACAATGACGGTGCGATTGATGGCCCGGCCCAGCAGGAAGTTGGTGCGCTGCGACAGCAAGACCTTTATCAGCGAGCGAGCCGCTCGTACGAACAGAGGTCGATGCTCCGCTTGGACGGTCTGCAGAACGATCATTGGGTCGCTCAGTGCGGGCTGGTTCGGGTCGTTCGGATCGCCGAGGGAATCGGGCCAGAACGTCAGCGGAATCAAGGGTTGGGCCGCGGTCCGCAGGAGGCGCAGTCTGTCCTGAAGCGTATAGCGCTGTTCATTGAGCAAGCGGTCAACCTGCTCGATCACCGGATCGAGTTGGCCGGCCTGGGTCTCGGTCCAGCCCATGGCGTCGTGGCCCTCGCGTATCCGGGAAAGGCATGACTTGATGGCCCTGACTTCTTCGAGGTCTCCTTCTGCCGACGTGTCGCGGCGGTAGCGATGGTCCGAGTCCGCCAGGGCTTCTACGGCGCCGGCGATGATCTCGGCAGATCTCTGTATGCAGGTGTAGTCGAGCTTCTCGGGCGTGTCGGAGGGCCGATGGTAATCGGCGTGCGGGCCGCAACTGAAAAAAAGCACCGGACTGTCAAGCGTCTCGAAAACGACATGGTCGCCGCGCGGGCCCGCGATCTCCGTGCCTATCGGTAGCAGGGTGATTCCCGAGGGAACCTGGGCCTGAATCTGTGCGCGCAGATCGGGATAGCCCTCCGTTCCCGTCATAAACAGGTGATCGTCGAGCACCGCAAAGGCGTCGCGGCCGAGCATGTCGATATTCACCACGGCGGCGATTCTGGATTTGTCGAAGTCCTCACGGCAGGTGAAGGCAAAGGCTCCCAACGTGAACATCTCTTCACAATCGAAGGCGGCAAAACAGACGGATCGCCTGGGTCGTTCCGGCCGCAGTGACAAGGACTCGGCAATCTCGAGCAGGGCGGCCACCCCCGAAGCGTTGTCGGCAGCGCCTAGGCACAGTCCCTTGTCCGTCTTGCCCAGATGGTCGTAGTGGGCAGCGACAATCACGAACTCGCCGGCGAGATTCGGATCAGCTCCCGGCAGGACGCCGATCATGTTGGTGCCGAGCGCGAAGCGTTGCGCGAACCGTTTGGCCTGGCTCCACGGAACCAGCCCACAGGCCTCAAAGCGTGCGCGAAGGTAACGGCGGGCCAGCGTCGAGCCGCGTGTCCTGGGCTTGCGGCCTCTCAGGGCCGGCTGAGCGAGAAAATGGACGTGGGCAGACAGCTCATCGGTTCCGACGGGTTCGCTGGCAGGCTCTGCCGGGATGGATACACAGCCCGTCAGGCAGGTCGCCCCGATCAGTAACGCCAACACCATCAAAGGCCTGCCGGATGCATAGAGGCGCCGGTGGTGAAGCGTCACGCGGGGATACACGCTCTGTCCGTTCCTATCCGAAAACCTGGCTGTATTCATTACGTCGAGTGCCAAAGATACCCGGCCCAGGCCGGCTGGTCAACCGACGCGGTGTGTGAATATGTACTTCCAGTCGAGTTCGAGGCCCATGCCGGGTGTTTGAGGAATGGCGACGTATCCTTGTTCGTCGAACACCGGCTCAGGCGTGGTTCTGCCCGGATGAACCGAGGTCTCCCGGGACAGTGAGAGGACCTCAGCGTACTTGATGAGCGACTCATCACTGGCGCCGATCAGTTGCAGGTGAGGATAGGCGTCCAGGCCGACATTGCAGAGTTCCAGCAATATCCCTTTCGACTCGCAGGCGGAGGCGAGCTGCACACAGGCGGTGAAGCCCCCATGATGAACATCGATGCAGGGAATGTCGCAAGCGGCTCGCTCAATCCACGCGAGGCGAGATTCGTAGGCCCCCGGCTCGGCTTCCGGAGCGCAAACCGGCGTCCGCAACTCGCGGGTCAGAGCAATGTACCGGTCGACCCATGCATCGTTCTCGGGCATCGGCGACTGATACCGTGCGTAGCCGAGATTGTCCAAAAGCCGGCCCACGCGGAGCGCCTGATCGAATGTGTACGCGCCCCGGTTGTCCGCCATGCACACGAAATCGGGTCCCACGGCTTCCCGGACAGCGGTGTGCACCGTCATATCCCTGTCCGGCAGCCCGGTGTTCAGTTGGCCGTCGGCTGCTGCCCACTCCACATAGGGTTGGATCTTGACCCCATGAACACCTTTTGCTTTGCACGCCGCGGCGTACTCGGCATACTCCGATGGCTCTCCCAGATTGAAGCCGGTACTTATGTAGGCTTTCGCTTTCTGTCGTTTGGCGCCCAGCAAGGCGTGAACCGGCCGGCCTTCGATCCGGCCTCGCAAGTCCCAGAGGGCGACATCGACCGCACCCAGCGTCCCTAGCGAGATGCCCTCGCGGTAAAGCCGGCGCCAGATGTTGTCATGGCTTGCCGGGTCCTGGCCGAGGAGTGTGTCCTTGACAAGTCGGGCGGTCTCTCTATCGGGGGCAGTCCAACCTTCGAAATCGGCCCAGCCTTGGACACCTGAAGTGGTTGTGATGCGCACGGCGCATCTTTGGAGCGGCCCGCCGGCAAGGTCTCGCAGGCCGGTATCGTAGACGATCCACTCGATCTGCGAGATAGCCGTCGTCTCGCCGACCGCCACAAGCACGAGGCGTCCGGCAAGGGCGCAGTTGCCCAAGGCCAGGGTGCCGGCTACACCGCCGGCGGCCCGGAGAAACGATCTGCGACCCATCCTCCCATCGGCGTGTTGTCTCATATCCCCCTCGTTGGTCCGCCCTGAGGCCGTATTGCCCGTAGACGGGACGACGCGATTGCCGAACCTCTATATGATACCGAAACCGAC
>CAZGRF010000202.1:0-6727 GCA_964527825.1 uncultured Pirellulales bacterium | reverse complement strand
GACTGAGCTATTGTCTTATGCCTTTATAGGGCGAGGTGCTTGATTTGGCGCGACGCCTGTCGTTATGATCTTTGCCATGAGCCGAACCGCCTGCTTGTAACGTGCCGTCCGTGAAGACCGGGCGGATTATCAACCTTCGCAAGGAGTGAACAAGATGATCGCGAGACTGTTTGTCGCAACATGCGTCACCACGGGGCTCCTGATGGGAGGATGCAGCGAGCCGGCTGCCTCCGGGGCAAAAACACTGCAAGCCACGGAGGCTCCCAAGACAGCCGAGACGACGGAGGTAGCAAAGGCCCCAGCGGCACCAAAGCCGGCCGAGGCGCCCACCCCGAAGATCGCGTTTCGGATCAACTGCGGTGCTATGGAGCCCTATACGGACAAGGCCGGTCACTTGTGGGTAGCGGACCAAGAGCTTGACTCGGGCAACACGTGGGGTGCCGACGAAGGTATGACAGTTGACCGCGGCAGTCTCGCGATGGCCGGCACGGATGCGCCGCGCGTCTACGAGTTGGAACGCTACAGCATGTACTCCTACAAGTTCCTCGTTCCCAATGGCAAGTACACGGTCCGGCTCCATTTCGCGGAGACCTACGAGGGGATCATCGGCGCGGGAGAGCGGGTCTTCTCGGTAAGCATCGGCGGCCGCGAGGTTTTGAAGGACTTCGATGTTTTCAAGGAGGCCGGTGGTGATCTCAAGCCACTCGTGAAGGAGTTCAAAGGCATCCCGGTTGAGGACGGCCAGTTGGTGATCGACTTCACGCCCGATATCGAGAACCCCGAGATCAACGGCATCGAGGTCCTGGCCGAGTGACCTCGAAGACCGGCTGTTCGGTGAGAGAGGCTGAGAGCGGGTGCCCCGCACGCCAATTCGGTGTCGCATGGAGGCCGTGTGCATGGCACGCCCTGCTTGGCTGCAATCGCCGAGCTTATGGCAAGTCTGGTTCTGGGGTGTTATGCCGCAACTTCCCCGGCAAAGCGTGTCATAGAGAAACGATATGATCCTTATTAGCTCCTGGAAGGAAAGACCGTGATCTGCAATTTGCTGCTTCCTCTCGTCGCAGTAGCGGTGCTTGTGGGCCTCGGTACCTACGCTTGCGCTCGGTGCAACTTCGATCAAAAGCTGGTCGTTCCGCTGCTCGCTACTACAGCCCTTGCACTCTATGGGTACTACGCGGTGCACTACCTCGCGGCGAGGCGTGACAGAGCCAACGAGAAAAGGGATCTCCGTGTTCGGTACCTGCTGGAGGCATACCGGCGTTTGGAGTCGGGCTGCGCGCGATACGAGAAGCTCACGGACCAACAGCAGAGGGACATTGAGTCCGCCGTCGCGGATATTCAGCTTCTCGGTACACCTGACCAGATAGCCCTCGCGAAGAGGGCCATCCAAGAGATTGAAAGCAGTTCCCACGCTGATCCACGCGCACTGCTTGTGAACCTTCGCGCGGACCTGAGGGGCGAACTTGATATCGGGCAAGTATCGCTAGAGCCGACGGACATACTCCATCTTCGCATTCACGGTATTCCACCGGATGCGCCAGAAGGTCCAGAGAAGGGAGGCTAATCCTGGCTGAACTTGATCGGGTATTGCCGGGCGCTTCCCAGTCCGTCAATCCCCGGAAGTCACTCTGCACGTTCGCGCGCGGACGTCAGAGTAGCGGCGAACGAGGGAGAGGCATGCGGGTCGGCCATCGCCGGTGCGTCGGGCGGGAGAGTGTGCAGGAGCGAATCAACTTCATCGGAGAGAAGGACTGGATCCGCAGGTTTCGCAGATTCAAGCGAGGTCAATGATGGCGGTGGACAGGAGTTGCCGGGCGACGATCTCGGCGGCGAGGTTGGTCCATTTTGGACAGGCGTCGAGGATGACGCTGTCGGTGGTGGCGACGATCAGGTCGGTGTCGCGCAGTTCGGCGTCGGGATTGAGCGAGAGCCGCACGTCCCAGGGCCATTTGTTGTCGCGGGCGATCTGGGCAATGAGGGTCTTGAGGCGGCCGCTGTTGGAGACGGGGCTGTCCAGCAGCCATGAGGCTGCCGCTACGTCGATGTCCTTCAGGAAGGTCCCGATGAGCGTCAGGGCGGGGATAGTCTCCTCGACCTTGCGGTAGGTCCCATGGATGCTGGCAAGGTCGCGGAGGCAGCCGTCACGACCCCGGAAGATCAGGCCGCCGCTCATGGCTGCCTCAATGGTAATCAGCAGGTTGTAGCCATCGATAGCGATCTTCTGTCCGGCGAGGTCGGCAATGTCCACGCGTCTCGACAGGCGTGATCGCAGTTGCTGGTCGGAGCAGGCACTGCGCATCACCGCCAGCCGCTGCCTTTGCGTCAGGCTGAACCGGTCGCCCACCAGCTTCAGGGCGCTCTTGTCGGCGTAGCCCTTGGTCAGCAGGAGCGAGAAATCGGCCACGGCTTGGCGCAGGCCAGGCAGCCGCTCGGGCGCGAACAGCTCTGCGTCGGCGGGATGCGGGCCTCGATGTTCTCTCTTGTCCGGCACGATTTGGATTTACGAATTGCGATTCACTATCTATCATTTGGCTTTGTGTGCCACTGGCACGGTCAAATCATAAATCGTAATTCGTAATTCGTAAATCCAAATGCCCAGTCACAACTTAGCATGGATTCAAATCGACGACATCGAGATCGTCGGCTATTCGGTGGCCGGCGAGGAGACGGTCATCGCGTTGCCCCAACTCGACGTATGCTTCGACGTCGGCAAGGCGCCCGATCAGATCATTCCGATCAACCACGTCCTGCTTACGCATGGGCACATGGACCACGCGGCGGGGTTTGCGTATTACCTGTCGCAGCGGAACTTCTGCGGCATGGCGCCGGGGACGGTCCTGGCGCCGGCCAATCTTATCAGGCCCATGCAGGAGATCATCAGTTCATGGGGCCGGCTCGACGGCAACCGCATCCCGGCCAAGCTTGTCGGCGTCCGGCCGGGCGACGAGTACCAGATCAAGCCCAATCTGTTCGCCCGTGCCTTTCCGACCAAGCACAGTCCCGGCTCGCTGGGCTTCACGGTCCTGGAGAAGCGCAAGAAGCTCAAGCCCGAATACGTCGGCCTAAGCGGTCCGCAGATCGTGGAACTGAAAAAGCAGGGCGTTCAGATCGACAACCCCCTGGAGATTCCTATCGTTACGTACTTAGGCGATACCCAGTATGTCGATTTCGCGCAGTTGGACTACATCGTCAAGAGCAAGATTCTGATCGCCGAATGTACGTTCTATGAGCAGGACCACGCCGGCCGCGCCGACGCCGGTCGGCACATGCATGTCACCGAATTCGCCTCGTTAGTGGAGCGGCTGCAGAACGAGCATATCATCATCGCGCACACCACACAACGCACGCCTTTGGGCGAGATCCGCAAGATGCTCAAGAAGGCCCTTCCGCCTGAGATCCACGACAAGACCATCATTCTGATGGACCGGCGGCATAGGCTTCGCGACGTCGCAGAGCGTGCGCCCGAAACACGATGACCAAGACGGCCGCGAGGATCGGAGCGAGGAACGTCCAAATCAGTCCTGCGTAGGCAGACACGATGGCCATGCGACCGAATTCGGCCGCACTGAGAGTCCGTGCTGCCGCGAGACGAAAGAGCAACTGACCTGCGATCAAGGCGAGGTCAGTTATCACCAGCGCGCCGCACAGAAGGCCCAGTCTGCGTCTGGAGAAAGCCGGCCATCCTACCTCGGATTTCATCCGGTCCCACCGTCGACAGGCCACCCAGACCAAGGCAAGAAGACTGGTGGCGGTAGCCACCTTCAGTGCCAGCCCTAACACACCGAGACTGTATCCTCGCAAGCCAAAGCAGGCTGCCGCGACCACGCCCCCTTGGCAGACGCCGCTCACTACATAGCCTCCCAGCAGATAGGCGAATGCTCCCAGCGCCATCCAGGACAGACGCTCCAACGGCCGCCAGTCCCCGTTGACCTTGCGGAACTCCTGGGCCAAGCCACCGACATCGCCGAGCCGGTGCCGCGCCACCAGGAAGGCCTCCGCCTCGGACAGCCCCAGCTCCTGGAGGCGTCCGCTCTCCTCCCGGAGGTGGCTCTCCAGTTCGTCGATATCCGAAGCCCCGACAGCCTGCGACTGAGCCAGCTCAGTTCGCCATTGTTCGATCCACTTCTCTACGTCAGACATGGTCGTTTCTTCCAAAGTTGCTGAAGGGTGTTGTGTACGAGCATCCATTGGCTCTTGTGTTCTGCGAGGACTCTCGTACCCCGCCTCTTGAGGCGGTAGTACCTGCGTTTGCGGCCTGTTTCGCTCGGCTGGAGATAGGATTCGACGAGGCCCTGCTTCTCCAGCCGGTGTAGGACCGGGTAAAGCATCCCGTCGGTCCATTCCATCTGCCCGCCCGATAGCTCCTTGACCTGCCGGATGATGGCGTAGCCATAGCTATCCCCTTCCGCCAGGATGGACAGAACCAGTGGCGTAGCCGAGGCGGCGACCAAGTCTTTGGAGACTGCCAGTTTCGTTACCTCCATTCAAGTACATGAAAGATATATGCATAATACTTCTATGTATAGGGTGGGTCAAAGAAATTTCCCAAGAAGACCACATTTTTTCGGCAGGCGCGGGCCTATATTGCCGGGCGGGAGTCTGTCAGGCACAGGTCTACCAGTTCATCAATCACGGCGGTGCCGGCGCACATGACCTTGTCGGCGCCGCCCCAGTAGAGCTTCAGCGTGCCATCGTCTTCTGGGACGGCCCCGCAGGTGAAAACGACATTGTGGACGTAGCCGACGATCTCCCACGGGTCTTCGGGCTGGAGAATCCAGCGGTCGCCGACGCCCAGGACTTGGGCCGGATCGTCCAGCTTGTGCAGGGCGACGCCCAGGCGGTAGACGCAGCCGTCCATGGTGGGGAAGACCCCGTGGTAGATGCTCAGCCAGCCTCGATCGGTCTTGATCGGCGGGGCCCCGGGGCCGATCTTCATCTCGTCCCAGTGATAGGTGACCGGCTTCATCACGACTCGCGAGTCGCCCCAGTGGCGCAGGTCCGGCGAGTAGCTGATCCAGATCGACCACGGGCTGATCTCCGAGTGGGGGCGGTCGAGCCGGACGTAGCGGCCGTTGATCTTCTCGGGAAACAGAACCGTGTTGCGGTAGTCGGCTTGGGTGATGAGCGAGATGCGCTCGATGGACTCGAAGTCGGTCGTCTTCGCCAGACCGGTCCGCACGCCGTGCTTGGAGTAGGCGCTGTACGTGATGCAGTATGCCCCCTCCAGATGGGTAATGCGTGGGTCTTCCACGCCGAAGGCCTCGTATTCCGAGAAGGGTGGTTCCTTGCCCGGCGTCATAAAAGGCTTCGGGTGAGGCGTGAAATGAAACCCGTCCTCGCTCTCGGCCAGGCCGATGATCGAGCGCCCCGTGTCGAGATGCGAACGGAACAGCATGATGTAGCGCCCCTCGAATTTGGTGACACCTGCGTTGTGGACCGTCTCGACGGGATACGGGATTTCGTCCTTGGTCAGAATCGGATTGCCTTCATATCGAGTGACGAGTCTTTTTCCCATGACATGTTTGTCCTTACAGGCAGCTATCTGTGTTTCTCTGCCTCGCGGCGGAAGATCTCTTCATAGACTTTCTCGTAGCCCGAAGCCATGCAGTCGATGGTGAAATTCTCTTCCACCCGCCGGCGGCATTTCCCGCGGTCGATCTGATCGATCTTGTGGACCGCTGCGACCGCTTCGTCGACGCTATTGACCAGATAGCCCGTCTCTTCATCCCTGATGACTTCGCGACAGGAGCCGAGATCCATTGCCACGACCGGGACTCCGGCCGCCATGGCTTCAGCCATAACCAGGCCGAAGCGTTCGGGGATCGTGTTCAGATGAATGACGGCGCGGGCCTCCCCAAGCAGGGCATCTCGTTGGACGGGGTCCACCGGACCGATGTACTTGATGAGCTTGCCGTCGAAATGCTTGGCACAGTCTTCAAAATAGGCCTGGTCCTGGACAATGCCGGCCACGATGAGCGGGATGTTGGCCTTCCTCGCGGTCTCGATAGCTAAGTGCAGGCCCTTGTCGGGGTGGATGCGTCCGTAGAAAACCAGGTTCTCGCCCGGGTTGGCGCGGAAGGTGAGGTTGGACAGGTCGATCCCGTTGTAGACCGTAGCCACGTAGGGCAGTTCCGGGTCTCGGTCGGAATCGCTGATCGAGACGTAGTAGGTGTCTTTGTGGTCCCGATAGACCCGCAGAATGTCCGGCTCGGAAAAGCCGTGGATGGTCGTCAGCATCGGCGTCTTGATGAAGGGCAGGTAGGTCAAGGGCAGATAGTCGAAGTTGCTATGGATCAGGTCGAACTCGCCCGCCTGCGCGAGGGCCTTGGAGATGTGCAGGCTTGTCGAGACGAGTGGGACCTGGGATTTGTCCTCCTCGTAGCCTTTGTCGATGAATGAAACGAGATTGGCCTTCGTGATCGAATCCTTCGTCGCGAAGAGCGTAACGTCCTTGAAGCCTCGCGCGACCAGTCCCTCGGCGATATTGCTTGCGACCGTCTCCCAAGCACCATACGCGCGCGGCGGCGTGCGCCACGCCACCGGCGAGAGAATCGCAATCCGTTTACTCCTGATGTCCATATCGGATTTCCTGTGACGGAAAGACTACCTACCATAGTGCCCGTTCTTACGTCAGTCATCAAGCATCTTCCGCCGCCATGTCGCGGCTTCGTTGGCTTTGCTCCTGGCTGGCGTTTGCAGGCATTGACGGATAATAGGCTTTCTGGTT
>CAZGRF010000201.1:0-6767 GCA_964527825.1 uncultured Pirellulales bacterium | reverse complement strand
GCCGAGGATGCCTGGAGCACCGTGGGTCGAGCGAACATCATTCTCGACAATCTGCTCGCACGCGGCCAAGCCAGGCCCATGCTCGTGGTAATGCCTCTGGGCTATGGCAACAAAGAAGTCATCGCCAACGGCTGGCAGGGCCTGGGCCGGCCTGGCGTCTTTCAGAACAGCAACGAGAAATTCTGTGACTCACTGCTGGGGGAAGTGATCCCGCAGGTGGAGAAGGCCTATCGCGTCTCGACGGACCGCAACGCCCGCGCCGTCGCCGGCTTGTCGATGGGCGGGGGCCAGTCGCTGTTGGCCGGCCTGAACGCGCCGGATCGCTTTGCCTGGATTGGCGCCTTCAGCTCCGGTGGTATGGATCCTGACTTCGACAGCCAATACCCCAAGGTCAACGAAAGCCTCAACACGCAGTTGCATCTGCTCTGGATTGCCTGCGGCAAACAGGACGGCCTAACCAGCGTCAACCAGAAGCTGGTCGACTGGCTCCAGTCCAAGGGAGTCAAGCCCACCTGGGTGCAGACCGACGGCGGCCACAGCTTCATGGTCTGGCGCCGCAACCTCGCCGAGTTCGCGCCGTTGTTGTTCCAGAGCCAGCCGTGAGAGAAGACCGTGTGGGACGCGCACGCTACGAACTTGACAAATACAGGCAAGGCGGGCTATCTATGGCAACAAAATGGCGAGAGCGCTGGAGAGCAAAACATGGTGATTTCGCAGTGCCTTGTGTAGTAAGCGGGCGTTGGTTGGAGTTCTCTCAAGTTGGATCAGCCCGTCTCAGGGAAGGCGAAGCCATCAAACTTGCCGTCATGACCGAGGGAGCGGACGAGAAGCCACGTAAGCTATGTGAGTTAGTCGTCACACGCGAAGATCTCTTGGGCGTTCTGGATCTTATCGAAAGGCCACCGTCGTGACGCACGGGGTCTGTCCGTCACCCCCTGTTCATTGGCGTCGCCCGAGATGGAGAAGGGATTAGTTGACCATCAAATGGTCTTGGCGGGCAGCCAGCAGGCGCGCTGGCCTCTCCTTGTAGCTCTGGACACTTGCGTCCAACAGAATGTGCCTATCGTTCGATGAGGCTTTCTTCGACTTTCATGCCGAAGTGGCGGCCACCTTGGGTAATGTGGGCGAGGACCTTGTCGCCGGGCTTGAGACTGGTGACCGCGATGGCGTTGCCCTGGGGATCGACCAGGCGGATGGTCTCAGCGTTTTGCAGGACGAGGCCGATAGGAAACCCCTCGGCTTGGGCCTCGATCAGCATCATGGGACGGCGTTCGATCTTGTTGCGACCCAGGTAAGCCGTCTGGGTCCGGCCCTCGAAGTCGACGAGCATGACCTCGTCACCGGCCTTCAGGTCGGCCAGGTATTTGGTCTTGCCGCCGGTGGTCAGGGTGTAGGCGTGCACCGCGCCGGCGTTGACGCGGAAGGGACGTGACGCAACATACGGGTTGTCGATAGACTCGGAGTGCACGAGAAAGAAGCCTGTGGCGGTATTGCCGACGAGCATCCCCTCGCCGAGGTCCATCTGTGTGCAGGTGTCCAGGCAGGCGCGGTCGCCCATGCCGAGTTGCTTGGCCGCGGTGATAGTGGCCTCGACGAGCGCGACCCTTTCGCTGACGCCGTGGATGATCTCGGCGGTCTTCTTGATCTCGTTGACGTCGGTGGTATCGAGCAGAACGCCATCGACGCCTTTCTCCAATATCTCAACCATCAGTCTCGCCTGTTCGCTGTTGGCAACCTGTACGAGGATGTTCTTGCCCCGGCGGGCCAGGAGGTTCTCGATGGGGATGATCGTCCAGTCGAGCATCTTCAAGACGACGATCCTGTCGCCCGGCACCGCGGCCGCCCGGTCCTCATCGGCCTTGCCGCTGAGGTCGATGAACTCGACGTCGGCGCCGGGCTTGATGTCGCCGGAGGTCTCGACAGTCTTGATCTTGCCGAACTGGCGCACGGTGGCACTCTCGCCATCGGGCAGCACCACCGCCTCGGCTCCGCTCTCCAACGCGGCGATGGCGATTTCCTTCCTGTACGGAACAACGTTTACCCAGAGTCTCTTCATGATCCCGGCTCCAGTATCTGCTGGCTTGTTTTGACGGTTAACCAGCCAGATTAGACGCAAAGGCTTCGCTTCTGTCAAGAGATGCACCCCCCTGGTCGCCGGCTGTAGACACGAGCGTTGGACGGAGATGATGACACGCACGGAGGAAAGGCTGAAAGAATCTGGGGCTGATCGCGTTTGTCATGACGACAGGTGTTCCGAAACCATCCATGACGGACAGAAACGGTGAATGTCATTTGCGACAGGAGAATGGGCAGTGTCGCAGCGGGCGTCGTGTGGATGTTCGTCATTTCTCTGCTGTTGTTTTGGCTGCCGGTCTTTGGTTCGCTGATCGCCGGCTTCGTGGGCGGTAAGAAGGCCGGCGGCGTGGGTCCGGCCATCCTCGCGGTGTTCGTCCCGGCCCTGGTGCTGGCCGCGTTCTTTTTTGTCTTCGCCACGACCATGACGGGCTTGCCTCTCGTCGGGGCCCTCGCCGGAGCAGGGGGCTTCGTTCTCGCGGCCGTCGGGGTCGGCCCGCTACTGATTGGCGCGATCGTCGGCGGCGCCTTGGCGTAAGCATCCCATCCATTCCTGCGCGACGGTGAAAACCGGATAACAAACCCGCTGTTGCAGCGTCTCCACATGCGCAACTCATTCGGTATTGGCGCGTTGGAGAGTGTTCTGTGAAAAAATGCCTCGAAGGGTATACCTGCTGTCTGTTTCTCTCTATCGGGCTGCTGACGGGGCTTCCTGCGCAGGCGGAGTCTCTGGCGGAGGGTGCCACGCTGGTCCCGCTGACCGCGGACGGGAAGTCGCGGGCCGTCTCCTGGGCCTATCACGGCGACCGAATCTGCATCATGCGGGAAGAAACGGACACGCTGAGCCAATTGTTGGTTGTCAGATCAGACGGTTCCGACGAACAGGCCGTCACGCCGATGGGCAGCCTGCTGTTTGCAGAGTGGTCGTGGGGCGGAACGAAGCTCTCATACGAATTCTCGAACGCCAGGGAGGCAGAAAGCCAAGGGGGTGTCTTCATCTACGATGTGGCCACGAGGAAATCGCTGTTGGTCTCCGCGCCTTGTCCTCGTAGCGCCCTTGACGCTTGGGACGGGCCGTACTGGTCGGCCGATGACAAGTATGTGGTCTACAAGGTGCTCGCCGGCACCGCTCGGAGGAGCCAGGTCTGGGTGGCTGACACTGCCTCCGGCAGACACTGGAGACTCTTGCCTGAGCGCGGCCAGGCCCGAGATTCGCGGTGGAGCTTCTCGTCTGCGGGTACGTTATGCTTGCTCACGGAATCCGGAGGTGGGCGGTATGACTTGGCTACTGTCGATGCGCATGGCAAGGCGTTGGTTCTCCTGACTGATATCGGGACGCAGTCTGTTAACGTCGATGGCCCGCGGTGGAGTCCAGGCGGGCCGTGGATTGCCTATGACACGAATATCGAAATGACGCAGTCCGAGCGTGACAAATGGCGGATGGATTGCTGGATCAGCCGGCCGGATGGCACCGAGGCTCGGAACCTGACCCGCGCCAGTTCTCCCGCTACGGAGAAGCAGCTTGCTATCTACGGCCTCATCTGGTCCTGGGATGGGCGGTGGATTCTCGCCGAGGCCGACAGGTTCGACAACCAAGGCAACAGCATCGCGACCCTCTATCGGATCGACCCGATCAAGGGTGGGTACGAGCCCATAGCGACCAGCGATCCACGCCGGACGGGCCGGCATGACTTCCCCCTCTCGACCAAGTGGTCCTACGATTCCACCAAGATCGCCGTGCTTGTGAGGCGGTTTGCGGTGAAGAACTGGGGACCGGACGCCGAGTACGACAGCCCGCAGTCAATTCTGCGCATCTACGACCTCCAAGAAGGCACCCGCGAAGACATTCTTACCTACGACGAGCAACTTGACCGAAAGCGAATCCTGGCCACTTCCTACAAAGGGGCGCTGAGCGATATCTCGTGGTCTCCGGACAATCGGTCGATCCTATTGACGATCGCCGAGATCGTCAGCAGGGAAGACGGCATTCGTCGGCCGGATGTCTATCGCCTGGACTTGCCAGGCCGTTTGATCGCTGCTGGTGCGGCCCAACACATTGGACCACCTGTAGGGGCAAACGCACCGAAGATGTCGGTAGCGGCGAGGACGGCACAGGTTGAACCGACCCCCAACGTTGGGGAGTCGCCACCGGATTCGGTGCAAGAGCAGGCCAGCCCTAATGGATCCGTCACGGAGGTGCTGCGGCCGGTCCACATGACCGTGGAGGAGGCGGTAGCATCCCTGCCCGGCCGCTACGGTCGGTACTTCACCACAAATCCGGCGCGCAACCTGCTCCTGTTCAAGGGCCCCGCCACGGTCTTGGCGGAGTTCCGCGATGACCTCAAACGGATCGACACGCCACCGCCCCATATCCTGGTGGACCTGTTAGCCGTGGAGTTGTCCGACGAAGCCAACCGGAAGCTCGGACTCGACTGGACTTACTCCGAAGGCCATTTTGCGTTCTTTCAACCGGCTGGGCGAGCGATCCAACAGTTCGGCCACGAAGGCACGGGCGAAGACTACCGCGTCGGCTTCCCCAGCGGGGCTCTGGACACTCTCGGCACGCTGTCTGGAACCGGGCAATCGTTCTACCAAGGTGTGGGCGAGTTGCCCCGCGAGTTCTTCATTCGCCTCAACACACTGGTCAAAGAAGGCGAAGGCACCATTCTGGCTAATCCCAGGACTGTCGCCATGAGCGGCAAAGAATCTCTGATCAACATCCGCAAGACGCTCAACTACTTCTTCAACGAGGGTTTCGACGTTTCCGGACGGCCGATAGTCAAGAAGAGCGACATCTCAGCCGATACGGAAGGCCGCATTGTACCGACGCTGCTGGCCGACGGTACCATTCATCTCCGGGTGGACGTCAAGGTCGGCAACTTCACGTTCACGCCGGACCAGGGGTTGCCCGAGCTGACCACACGCCAGTCCACCACTGAGGTCACCGTTCAGGAAGGGCAGACCCTGGTCCTGGGTGGTCTGCGCCAGCAGGAAATGAGCAGCGCGACCACCAAAGTGCCTGTGCTCGGAGACGTACCTGTCTTCGGCAGGTTGTTCAAGCATGATGAGACGAACGTCAAGAACAGCGTTTTGACCATTTTCATCACGCCGCACATGCTCAGGCCCAACGGTCCCGCTCCCGAATGGCCCCAGCTCGATCCCGGCTCCAACAAGCTCGTCCCCATCATGCCTGTCGCGCCGCGACGCGCGAAGAAGTGATGTCCGGCCCTTGCCAGGGTGCCATCGTTGACATGTCACACCTGGGTCGAGTATGCCTGGTCCGCACGCATGGTGGTCGCACTGAATATGCGGACTCGAATAGGGAGCCCATCTCGTGGCGACCAGGGGGCAATCGGGGTCAGTACTACTGCGGATGTACCTGGGCGGAAAGGAGCGTCGTCGCATCCACGAATGGGGTTGCTCTGGAGTCGTGGTGGAGATATAATCGGTCTGGTAGTTGTTGAGGTTTCAACTGGGGTGGAATGGTCACAAAGGCGGAAGGGGGCATCAAGCAGTGCCCAGTGCGGTTCAGACAGCAACATCGGGCAAACGGACAAGGGGGCGTGTTCTCTGCGGTGCGGCAAGAGCGGGCAGAATGGTCTCCATTTGCCTTGTCGCAGCTTTGCTACCGACGGCGCTAGGCGACGAGATGCCGAAGGATCGCGATGAAGCTGTCAGGATCACAAAGGTTGAATCGGCCGATTGCGTCAGCTTGATCGTGGAGAACCGTGCGGCTTATGATGCAACCGTGACCTTAACGATCAAGGCCAATAACGGCGTCATCTCGCGACTGAAGTCGGAGACGGACACGTACCCACCTCGTTCTGAAACGGAAGCGGCGCGGTTGTCCGCCGCCGAGCCGGGGAAACGATGGACGATGCACTATCGCTTCCATTGGGTCAAGGGCAGCATACGCGCCGAACACGATGACACCGTCCTTTATCGCCTTCCCTATGAGTCGGGCACGTCCCATCGCGTGACGCAAGGGTACAACGGCAAGACGCATCGCGGCCACGATCAGTATGCCGTGGATTTCGCCATGAGAGAAGCAACAGCAGTATATGCGGCCCGAGAGGGCGTGGTCGTAGACCTGCGGGAATCCTCGCAAACCGGGGGGCCGAAGAAGGAATACGAAAAGCAATCCAACTTTGTGTCCGTCGTCCACGCCGACGGCACGATTGCGGAGTACCATCATCTTCAATACAACGGGGTGCTCGTCGAGATCGGCCAGAAGGTCAAGGCGGGCGAGCAGATTGGGTTATCAGGCAATACAGGTTATTCTAGCTGGCCGCACCTGCATCTTGCCGTCCACTCCGCCGTTGACGGCAGGCGCCTCCAATCCCATCGCCTGACTTTCATCACTCAACAAGGCACCGTCACCGAACCTCTCCCTGGCCACGTCTACACCGCCCGATAGCCGCTCGGGGCGTAACGCTGCGCGGAGGTCAGAAGCGCGGGGCGTGGACTGGTTCGATGACGCGGCAATGGCGCGGGGGGCCAACGCGGCGGGGTCGGTGCGGGCGCCAGTCCTCACACGAGAAGACCATGCACCCGCTCAGAGAAAGCATCATGACTATCGCGACACCAATCAGTAGGATTCTCTTGGCCGTTCTCATCGTTGTCACTCCCATCCATAAGTCACAGTCGATACAAGCGTTGCTCTATCCATTCAAAGGCAGCAGATCGGCGGTCGG
>CAZGRF010000200.1:0-6777 GCA_964527825.1 uncultured Pirellulales bacterium | reverse complement strand
GGGTCCTGCGTATGGCCTTCTTGAAATCCCTCTCGGCCGCCTGCGAGAAACACACCAACGCCGTGATGACGAACTTCCGCGTCGTTTTGACTTTGCCGAAGTCGAAGCCAAGATCGCCGGACTCGTCCAAATAGATGAACATTCAGTCTGCAGCCCACAAGTGACTTGGAGAAACTCAGTCTGCTACGAGGCCACAATGATAGGCGACGGGTCCGTCAGAGGCAACGGTTTTCTCAACCCCATTGCCATGCCTCGCACACCATGCCTGTCGCGCCGGATGCAGCGTCGCCCTCGACGAGGATATGGCTGTCTCTCGTATTTCGTATCTCGTGGCCCGGCCGGGCAGGCTTCTCTCGTCGCTGGTCGCTCGGGGGGACACGGGGCGGGCGAATGATTATTCGCCCCTACGAGGGCATGGGCCGCACACTCCGCTTCACGCTTCACGCGTCACGCCCTACTCGATGGTCTTGCGGGTCTCGGCCACCACGGGGGCGTTGGGGTCGAGCTTCTCGGCGACGGCGAGCGCCTGCAGGGCTTCCGCACGCCGGCCGTCCAGATACAGCATGAGAGCCAGGTTGCAGTGCAGAACCACATCGGTTGGGGCGACGATCAGGGCTTGGCGATAGGTCTCGATGGCCTCGGCCAGTTTGCCTTGCCGGTAGAGGTCCACGCCAAGATTCAGGTAGGCTTCAACGTAGGCAGGCTCGCACCGGATGGCTTTGGAATAGCACTCAACCGCCGGACCCAACCTGTTCTGCATGTGATAGGCCAGCCCCAGATTGTACCAGAAATCCGCGATGAACGGATTGATTCGCAGCGCTTGCCGGAAGCGGGCGATGGCGGTTCCCCAGTCTCCCATCGCGCCGGACAGTTCGCCGAGCTTGCCGATCGTCTCATACCGCTGCGGCACGAGCCGGCCTACCTGCTCGTATTGGCGGGTCGCGTCCCCCAGCTTGCCTGTTTGTCCGAGGAATTGACCGTAATTCCAGTGCAGCCACCAGTCCGCGGGCCGCCGCTCGACAGCTTGCCGATACTGTGCATCCACTTCATTCAGGACCTGAGGCGTCAGCGCGGCCCTGAGCGTCTCGATGCGCCGCTCCAAAGCCGCGACCGTCCCGGCGTGATCGATCTGGTTCGTGAACGGCGGCCGCTTGATGTAGGTGTTGAGAACGTCCGCCGTCACACGATGCCGGTCCCAGGCGGTGTAGGCCAGGTCCTGGGCGCATTGTGCTTCCGCGGGCACAGGGAGATTGGAATCTTGGATTGCTGGAATGCTGGAATGTTGGGTCGCTGCCGCTTCACTATTCCATTGTTCCATCATTCCAGTGACCCGGTCGAGGATCGCTTTGGCCAGCAGGTAGTTGCCGGAGAAGGTCATGTGTACGTGCTCGTGAAAAAGCTCTGCGCCCGGGACGGCATGGGGGCTGTTGTCCTCGAAGAGCTTGGCCGCATCCAGGAGCTGCACGCCCTTGGCGGGTTGCTGCACGGCCACCTGGCGAATGATGTCATTGATGCGACGGTCCGCACGAAAACGCAGCGTATCCAACTCGGCGGCGAGCACGAAGCTCTCCTTGGCCTTCTCGAACTGGCCGGTCTGCCAATAGCAGCGGCCCAGGCGAAACCGGAGGTCTGCATAGCGGTCATCGACCTGCGCGGCATCCAGGTAGTGCGCCGCCGCACCGGCCCAGTCACCTGACCCCTCGGCGGCGATGCCCTGTGCGTAGAGCGTCTGCCACTGCTTCTCCTGAGCATCGGTAAGGCCGGCGCGATGCCGGGACGCAAACGGCGGGCTGTCTTTCAGATTGGTGGCGACCGTGCACAAGATGAGCGGCAGTCCGTTGTCTTGGGCGAGCCGGCGGATGTCCTCCAGGTTGCGCCGGAAGTGATGATAGACGGTCCGCAAGCGAGGGTCGTCAGCGGTGACTTGGTGGCCCAGGAACATCGCCATGCCCTGCCACGATTGCGGACCCCGGCCGGCGCCGGCGGCTTGCATCGCGGCCGTCATGAGCTGGCCCACGCGAGTTGCCCTGGCCGCGATGCTAAGTCGTATCAGCTTCAGACTCGACCGCAGAGGATCGAAGACCGTCCCCGCTCCGTAGGGACCGACCACCTCGTTGTTGCCCATGTACACGACGAACAAGTCCGGCTGGTGGCGGGCACAATCTGCGGCGATCAGACGAACGACGTGCGAGTTGATCGCAGGCATAGCTACCGTGACCACTTCGAAATCTGTGTGCGGGTACTGCCGTCTCAGCATGACCTCCAACGTGCGGCCGAAGGAATAAGACCCATCCGGCGTCCCGGCGGCGGCTGACCCGCCCAGAACGAAGATACGGTACGTGTTGGCCGGCTTCGTGGCGGGAAAAGCGAAAGCGTTGGCCGCCCGGGCCATGACCGGCCGGAAGAAACGCCAGGCAAACCGGAAGTTGTCGCAGTACGCGGCTTGCCCATTGATCCGGCACGGAATGATCGCCGCGGTCGGGAAGCCATAGCTCACGAGGCGCAGCACGATCTCCAGCAGCAACAGCGTGAGAATCGGCGCCGCAATGAGGGCCGTAATACGAAACGCCCACAGCCGACGCTTGGGGAGGACAGTACCATCCTTTGTCTTCTGTCTTCTTGCTCTTCGTGCGTTCATGTCTCGGTCAAATCACGCAGTCCGGCCACTTCGACGGGTTCCATCCAGTCGGACTCAAGGGCCTTCACGGCAGCCTCTTCGAGTACCAGGGTAACACCCTGCCGGCGGATCCGCAAGCCCCACGGCCTTAGCTCTGCAACCACCGACAACGGATTGGCTACCAAGGCTGCGCTTGAGCGGCCCAGGGCCCGCATGGACCAAGAACCCATCCCGCCGGATTCGTGAGTCCATCTCGGCGCGTTCCGTCGCTCGCGTCTCGCTTCACACTCGCGACTTGAATCTCATCCCGACCGCAGCCGAGGGACCGATATTGACAATCGTCACTTCAGATCACTTCCCCCCGCTCGAATTGAGTACGCTGTCCCCCGAACCAAGTCGTGATCGTTAGATGAAGGCCGCAACATTTCCCTCTGACCACCCATCAATTCTACCTTGTGTTCACCTGTTATGCAACTCATATATCATATCCTGAACCGCCGACACGGGCAGAATTGAGCGGGTCAGGTACATTTTCTCGAAACGGGCGCCTCCGCCCCGCCATTTCCGGGTCCATGCCTGTTTCGTGCGTCGCGTTTCACATCTCGCTTCACGCTTCATAGGCGTTAGCCCCGCTTCACGAGCCTTCGGCCCTCGTACCTCGCCTCCCCCTTTCACACTCAACACTTGACACTCAAGACTCGATCCCGCCCTGGCCGTCCTCAATCATCAATCGTAAATCATCAATCCGGAGGGCCTTCCGGCGACACGGCGAAATGGAACTATTCGCTGAACTATGGAAGAATCTACGAAGGACTAGGGACCCTCCCTGGAAGCCGGGCCGACGCAGGCACCGTTCGCGCGAGATCCGTGGCCCCCAACGACATCTGAATGCTACTCATAGTGTGTAGACTCATGGAGTGCGAAAGGCATAGAGTCATGATCACGCGCAGATGATAAGGGATGAAATGAACGAAGGAAAACTACGAAGACCGAGTACACGAGTTGTCCGGGTTCTTAGCGAAAACATCCGACGCCTGCGACAAGAACAAGGACTCTCGCAGGAGGCTCTGAGCGAACGGTGTGGACTTCACCGGACTTACGTTGGCTCAGTCGAAAGAGAGGAGCGCAATGTCACGCTCAGCACCTTGGAGGCTTTCTCAAAGGCATTGGGAGTAAGCGTCCCCCAGCTACTGACCAGAAAGGTCGATGATGACAGGTAGCCCCAAGCAGGCGCGCCGATACGTTGACGCAATTCGAGCGAGCGGTTTGTCAGTCTACGACGCAATCGAAGTCCGAGACCAACGCCTGTGGATACCGACTCCGACCCTAGAGGAACTCCTGAATGACGCGCTTGTGGGAACTTCTCTTCGCGGCCTTCCGCTCCGGACACGATCGCGCGTCGTGAAGGAGCTCGTGTGCAAGGCGGTCGGCTACCCTGTCCCCGGGTCTTTTCGGAGAAGCAAGCCCAGATTCCCAGGCCAGCAATTCGACACATACATACAGAAGTCGAATAACCTACAGATTTGGAATGAAGAGTTGGTCCCGACAAGAAGGTATGTCCTTATTCGCGTATCTGCCGGCGACGTCGTCACTCGCGTTAGGGTGGTGACCGGAGAGACACTGTCGCTGTTGGATACTACTGGCACACTCACACAGAAGTACCAGGCGCGTCTGGTTCCCGGGGAAGAGGACAGGGAACTCGTGACAGCAACCGACACTGAAGTCATCTTGCCTCTCGTCAACCGGTTGGCACGCGTAGACCAGACGATCAGCCCCATCGACTGGCCGGAACCCGGCCAACTCTTACCCCTCGCGAGCATCTTTGAGGTGCTGTCGAGTCTCATAGGAGAGACTTTTGCCGACACCGGCTCCGATCAAGAACGCAACCGAGGCGCCGCACTCCACGAGGCTGTCTGCCACCAACTCGGGTACGAAGACTTCAGAGACATGGGCCAGTTCCCTGACATTCGACAGCAACTCCTTGAAGTCAAATTGCAGACGTCACCCACGATTGATCTCGGGCTAGTCTGCCCTGACTCCACGGATGGCACCGGCCTGCCCAGGATCACGGGACGCCAGATACGACACTGTGATATACGGTATGCTATCTTCTACGGAACGATTGCTGACCGCGACGTGCGCCTGCAAAAGTTGTTTGTCACTACCGGAGAGCATTTCTTCCGCCGATTCCCCCGCTTCGGCGGACAGATAACAAACAAGAAGCTTCAAATACCGTTACCGGCGGGCTTTTTCGGGGCGTAGACCAAAGGCTTCCCATACCTTCTCGTCTAGTTCTCTCTCAAGACGTTCCGCCTCGGGCGCGGGAAGCAAGCGGTAGATCTCTTTTGCTTGTTCGATGAGAATGCGAGCGACGGCGGATTGCGGATCAGGCAAGGGAAACTGTTGCACATATTGTGTCATGAAGCGTCTTCGCCCAGCGTAGAGCTTATTATGAAACCTATGGTCGTAAAACACCTCCGCAAAACTTGAATTCGCCACGGCGGCTGCGAGCCACAGCAAGTCAACGCTCCCGGACGTAGAATTCGTCAGCCAGTAGCAGTCGCCGTTGACCACCGACTCTTCCATATCGACCCAAAACGTTGGGCGATCAGCAATGTCGCGGAAGACCAACTTGGGTTGATCCCATGCGGCGGGATCCTGTGGCACCCATATCTCATACCATTCTCGACCAGCGTCTACCACGTACTGGCGTGCTTGAAGCATCTCGCGGTGCTCTTCCAGATACTTCCTGGCCAGGGGGTACATCGAGAGATCCACAACTCGCTTCCTTCCATCTACTGTCTCATGTGGATACAGTATCAGCCGCCGGCGCTCGGCGTGGAGCGATTTGAAACGGCGCGCAATGTGGTGTGTTATCAGCGGCCGAAGCAACTCGGGCTCGATACCGCCGCAGGCATGGTTCCAGTCAGACCGTATGAATACGCTATCAGCGCAGGTCTTGACGCCGACGCGGATCTTTCCAATGTCTTTGAAGGTCCCCCATGTACGTGAACGGACAGTGGCGAGCCAGGAATCCCCGCTTGGTGTTGCAAGTCGCCATGTGTCAGCGCAACCCTTCCCGACCGACAACGTGCCGTGTTGGACTCTGAAGCAACGCCCGTCTGGCAGGCCTACCACGCCACCAACGGAAAGTGCTTCTACGGCGTTCGATGCTTCCCTCTCACTGGGCGCATCCGTGAGATAGATAGACGAGAATAGGGGAACGTGATCTGCCGCCACGTTCTTACCGCGAAGGATTAGGACTGCTGGCAGAACGGCTGCGCTAAACAATTTCGTGTCTCCGAGATCCCATATATGGTGAACGCTGAACTTCTTGGTTATGGCGCGTCTTACTGCCTCACCCGCCCTTGTTGTCAAAAAGCGATTCGAGACAATGATGCCCGCTACCCCGTTCGGCTTCAGAATCTGCGCTATACCCAAGATGAATGGGTGATACAAATCAATACGTCCCTTGAGACCAAAGCACTCCGACAAACGCTGCGTCAGCGCGGCGCCCATTATCTGGGTTCTGACGTAGGGTGGGTTTGCGATCACAAGGTCGTACGTCTCCCTGGGAGTCCGCGCAAAGAGCGTTCCCTCGCCGGCAGGAGGCGAATCCTCCAAGACGAAATCGAGAAAGTTCTCTGATCGAAAGTCGACCTGCACGTGCGGGAACGTGTCCCGCATCCTGCGCCATGCAACTTCTAGAGCATACGGGTCTGTCTCGAAACCACAAGCTACCACTTGGAGGTCTCCGCGGGTGCTCGTAATCCCGCGTACAAGGCTCAACAGGAGCTGTCCATGGCCAATCGCAGGATCCAATAAACGTACGGTACCTGTTCGAAATGTTGGCGCCGCAACCTTGCGGATTTGCTCAGCGATGAAATCCGCAAGGATTGCCGGCGTATACGTGGCACCATACGCCTTCTCCCTGCTGACCACACTATACCTGCCTCGTGGGTGCGTCCGCGTTGAGCAGTGTGTCCTTTCCAGAACCGCTCTCCTTAGCAGTAACCTGAACGACTTCCTGATACCATACTCGAGGATGGTTTGCAAGCAGTTTCATCCGACTTAGCCGCTTAAGGTAGCGACACACCAACACGGTCAGCAGGTCCGCGGCAGGAATCCAGGAACAGCACACCCATTGCTGACACAGAGCC
>CAZGRF010000199.1:0-6814 GCA_964527825.1 uncultured Pirellulales bacterium | reverse complement strand
GCCGGTGTGATCTACTACGACTTCCCCAATACCGGTCTCGACGGCACGACCGAGCTTTACCTGGGATTCAGTCTCGACGTGCCGGCCGGCCCGGCCGTGACGGTGTACCATGATATTGATGAAGCGGACGGGACGTACATCTCGGTCAGCGCCGGTCACAGCATCGAGAAGCTGGGCACGCTGCCGGTCGGTTTGGACCTGGGCGCGAGCCTCGGGTGGGGCAACAAGACGTACAACGCCTTCTACTGGGGCACGACAGGCAGCGAACTGAACGACTTGGTGCTGTCGGCGGGCTTTCCGTTCGAGGTGGCCGGCATCAGCATAACGCCCCAGGTCAGCTACATCGCTCTGGTAGGCAGTGACATCAAGGACGCGGACGCCTACGGTACGGACAACAACCTGGTGGTATTCGGAGTGGGTTTTGCGAAAGAGTTCTAAGCAGTGAGACGTATGAGAGAAAGGGTACGACCGTGAAGACTCTGCGATTGGGTGTGGTGTTTCTGATTCTCCTGTTCTTCGCTGCACCGACAGTCTGGGCAGCAAACGAGGGCGGAGGGGGGGCCGAACCCTCGGCGGTGGAAGCGGCGAAAGAAGAGCTGCAAACGAACATCAACATCGTCTGGACCTGCGTTGCGGCCTTCCTGGTGTTCTTCATGCAGGCGGGCTTCGCCATGGTCGAGACAGGCTTCACCCGGGCCAAGAACGCCGTGAACATCCTCATGAAGAACCTGATGGACTTCTCGGTCGGCTCGCTGGCGTTCTTCCTGATCGGCTTCGGCCTGATGTTCGGCAAGACCAACGGCCTGTTCGGCACGACGCTTTTCGGTCTGAGCGGAGTCGAGCCGGGCGAGCATTGGAACTGGACGTTCCTGATCTTCCAGACCGTATTTGCGGCGACCGCCGCAACGATCGTCTCGGGCGCGATGGCTGAACGGACCAAGTTCGTTTCGTACCTGCTCTACAGTGGCGCGATCTCTCTGATGATCTACCCGATCTTCGGCTCCTGGGCGTGGGGCAGCTTGCTCGATGGTGGCGGCTGGCTGGAGAAGCTCGGCTTCCATGACTTCGCCGGCTCGACCGTGGTTCACTCGGTTGGCGGCTGGCTGGCCCTGGCCGGAGCGATTACCCTCGGTCCGCGTGTCGGCAAGTACGGTCCAGACGGCAAGCCGCGGGCGATCATGGGACACAACCTGCCGCTGGCAGCGCTCGGCGTGTTCATCTTGTGGTTCGGCTGGTTCGGCTTCAACCCCGGCAGCACCACGACCGGCAACGGGCAGATCGGCTACATCGCGGTGACGACCAATCTCGCGGCGGCGGCCGGCGCAATGAGCGCGCTGATCACGTCGTGGGGACTCATCAAGAAACCCGACATTTCGATGGCGTTGAACGGGGCCCTCGCGGGGCTGGTGGCGATTACTGCTCCGTGTGACGGGGTATCCCCCGTAGGTGCGATCATCATCGGTGGCGTCGGAGGCATTCTGGTGGTTTTGAGCGTGCTGTTCTTCGACTACGTGCTCAAGGTCGACGACCCGGTTGGCGCCGTCAGCGTGCACGGTATTAACGGAGTATGGGGGACCGTGTCGTTCGGCCTCTTTGCGATGGATGGTGGGCTGTTCTATGGCGGCGGCTTCAAGCTGCTGGGCGTGCAGTTGCTCGGCGCGGTGACGGCTTTTGCCTGGGCCTTTGGCCTGGGCTTGGTGCTCTTCAATGTCCTCAAGCACACCGTTGGTCTGCGTGTCAGCGCGGAAGAGGAACTCAAGGGCCTGGACATCGGTGAGCACGGCATGGAGGCATATTCCGGCTTCCAGATCTTCACGACAACCTAATATCTCTCGCGTCACTCGCCGCTCGCGAGAGACGAGGGCCGAGTGACGACCGACGAACGCAGAGTGGAGTCGATACGATGAAATTGATAGTCGCATATATTCAGCCGCACAAGCTGCAAGATGTGAAGAAATCGCTGTACAAGGCCGAGGTGTTCAAGCTCTCGGTGACCAACGCAGTCGGCTGTGGCGCACAAAAGGGATACCACGAGAGCTATCGCGGCGTTGACGTGGAGGTCAACCTGCTCAAGAAAGTCCGGCTGGAGATCGCTGTCAATGAGGACTTCGTCCAGAGGACCGTCGATGCGATCATCGAGGGCGCCCGGACCGGCAACATCGGCGACGGCAAGATCTTCGTCGTGGACCTGCCCGAGTGCATACGCATCCGCACCGGCGAACGCGGCAGTGCCGCCATAGGATAGCCCGGTTGGATACTTCCCTACCTTAGGGTCATCACTTTGCATGGCCGTCGGGCCACAAGGCGGGCCCTGCCCAAAACGGCAGGGCCTCGTCTATGCGCCGGGTGTCCGCTCCCAGCAACGGGGCAGAATACCTATTGACACGGCCGAACGGCGTGGCAAGCTAGGGGCGAGCATTTCGTGATATCTGGTTCTGTTTTTGTGCCCGTGAACCTCGATGTGGAGGTCTTGACGATGACGAGGAACTGCAACAAGCACAGGCAGGTCATTTTCACCCTTGGCATTGGCGTCGGCATTGCCTCAATCCTGTACTGCGCGGTCGCTCTCGCCCAGCAGACGCAGCAGCCTGTTGCCACCGCCACCTCTGCTGGGACGGGATCCGCTCAAGGAGGTCCGCAGATGCAGAAGAAAGTGACCGAACAGGCCAGTTTCGTGGCGTACATTCCGCAAGGATGGATCTGCAAAGAAGGCATGCAGGAAGGATTCCGCACGGTTTCCGTGACCGATCCGTCCGGGCAACTCGAAGCCGCGATGTTCTACGGGATCAACCCGACCGGTGGCGAATTGGCGGCCTTGGCGAAGCATCTGCTGGGACAAATCGGCGGACGGTTTCCCGACCTTGACCTGCGCCGGGTGCTGATTGCGAAGAGCGGCGAGAGGATGGTTGTCGATGGTGTCTACACGGACACGCAGAAGGGCAGACGCGAGTTCCGATGCTGGCTGTCCCGGCAGGGCGGAGATTTCACGTGTCTCCGCGTGGGATCCCCAGAGGGACAATTGGCTGAGAAACGGCAATTGTTGCTGACCGTTCTCTCGAACATCCGGGTTGCGAAGGGGGCCTTCAGAGATCAAGGTGGGCCTGCCGCCGAAGTCGGGCTCATCTCTCACCGTTTGGGCGACGGCTCGGCTTCCTTCAAGATCCCTCAGACCTGGAGAGTCCAGGAGTCGGGGGCAGGTCAGTTTGTTGCCAACGATCCGACGGGTGCGTACAGCTTCATCTCGGCCAACGTCACTGTCTTGGCACCGCAGCTTGGGGTTCGCGTCCCTGGCACGCCGATCTCCCCGTTCCTGGGTCCTCATCAGGCACTACAGTTCCTGACGGTCCAAGCGGGGATTGCGGGCAACATGCGGTTCCTGGAAGTCACGCCGCGGCCGGAGATCGCGCAGCAGTTGGCGCGGGTCTACACCGCCGGCCCCGTTATCGTCGAGGATTTTCTGTACACATGCACGACCCAGGCGGGCAGGGTGAAGGGATACACGCTCGGGATCAGCTTCGGCTCGCATCTGGGCGCCAACTGGAGTTTCCGGCATCTGACGGTGGCTGCCCCGGAGGACCAGTTCGATGCGTTCGCCCCGGACTTCGCGACCATGCTGCAATCCTACGCCATCGATGACGAGTGGGCCCGGAACTACATCGCGCAAGGCATCGCCAGGCTGCGCGCACTTCAGCAGCAGACCAGCCAGATCGTTGCGAGGAACGCCGACGAGATTCATCAGATGATGCAGGCGGCCTACGATGAGAGGCAGAGAAGCCAGGACTACATCGACTACCAGCGTACCAACTATATCCGCGGCGAGCAGGACTGGATATCGAGTGTCGAAGGCGGCACGATCTACCACACGGACAACTGGGGCACCAAGAACACGGCCACCGGAGAGTACTGGGAAGGCCAGCCCTACGACTACGTTCACTTCGAAGGCGACAACCCCAAATATCGTGAGCAGATGACGCCTGTCGACACGCGGCAACTCTGGGAGCGGCATATCAGGTAGGGCCGGCCCTAGGGCGAGCCCGTTCGACAGTGGGATGAATCTGCGGTGGCACGTTCCGCTGTTGCCAGGGGTCCGGGATGGTTGCCGAAGAGGTCCTGCAGGGTGTGGTTGAGGCTCATGGTGTAGCAGACGCAGCGTTGGACTCAGGGCGGCAGATCAGTGAGCAGAGCTTTTCGACAATATGCAGGCGCACTCAAGAAGCCTCTTGTGGCACTGGTCGCTGTCTTGCTGGCGGTGTACATGGTCGAAGGGGCTCTGTGGTGGGTGGATCCGGCGCGGGGCCTGCCGCCTCACAACGTATGGAAGGACGGCGTCCGTTACAACTGGGGCCAGCCAATACGCAACAATTCCTACGGGTTCCGCGAACGTGAATTCGTCCCGAAGCAGGACGGCGAGTTTCGCGTCATGGCGCTGGGCGACTCTCTGACTTGGGGCAGTGGCCTGCCGGTGTCGCAACGCTGGACGGAGGTGCTCGCCCAGTACACAGGTTACTCCGTCTGGAATCTGGCTGTCTCCGGTGGGCCGATGGTCAGGCACGCCTACATCTGCAGGCAATACGCCCCGATGATTCGGCCCGATCGCATCGTGGTGGCCTTCTGCTATAACGACACGCTGATTCGCGGCGGCATCACCACGCCTGAGAAGACCGCCTTCGACAAGAGATACGGCCGGACTCTGGCGCGGGTGCGCAGCGTATTCAGCGCCTTCTTTCTCCCGCACATCGGCGCCAGTATTGAGAATGCGATCCGCAACCATGCCTATCCCGGATTCATCGAGGCGCACGAGCGAGTGTACGACGTCAACTCCGCTCAGTGGACGAAATTCGCACAGGCGCTGCGCCAGATCGCGGAGGTTGCCGACACGTGCGGATGTTGCGGCGTGCCCATCTTCCTTTCGTGCAACCTCGGCGCCTACCGGGGCCGACCCACGGATTACAGCCATCCCGGCCCGCTGACGCAGAGGTACATCAAGTGGCACCAGCAGGCCGAGGATGCGGCACGCTCTGCCGGCTACGTCGTGGTTGACGTCCGCGACGAAATGGCTGCACACGGCCCGACAGTCTGGGGAATCAACCGGTTGGACAACCATCCCAACGCCGCGCTGCAACGGATCTACGCCGAGGCCGTTGCGCGCGTTTTCAAGCGGACCGATCCCGGGGTCAAACTGCCCGGCACGGACAAAGACCACTGAGCCAGGCGGTTGCCTGTTTTCTATTGTACCTGCGCCGGCGTCTCGGGCTCAGCGGGCTCAGAACGCCTGCCGAAGAGATCCTGGAGAGTGTGGTTGAGGCTCATAGTGTAGCAGACGCAGATGGAGTAGGTGATCGCCCAGTGCAGCTTGAACGCGTACCGGCAAATGGCCAGCAGCAGCGAGATCGACAGAAGCGTGATGATAACCTGCGCTCGGCTCGGCGTGCGATCAACGACACAGTCGGGGTCCATGTACCCGGTGCGAAAGAGAAGCAGCATGCCAAGGCCGCTGAAGATATTCCACAGGGGAAAGATCATCATAGGCCATGAGTGGACACCTCGGAGGATGACCATCCCGGCGTAGACTCCGGTGCCGCTGGTGGCAAGGACGGCGAAGCTCAGCATCGCGAACTTGAGCGGCCGAGCTTTCGGCCCCCGCAGGAATACGCCGAACAACGACATAATCATGCCGAGGAACGCCAGGACGGACAGGCCCGCGAACCCAATCAGCAACTTGCCGGCCAAAGCTATGAGTATCTCGGGCAGCGAACTGTCGACCGTAAGCGGCGCCGGTATCTCGACAGTGATGGAGCCGGTTAACGCCAACAGCAGAAACGCCGCGCTGAGAGCGAAGAGGGTCAGGTTGTCGTAGTGCGGCAGCACCAGCGTCAGCGCCCGCCGGGTGGCCAAACGCTCCTCCTGCTCCGGCGTCGGCGGCTTCTCAAGCAGCAGCTTGGCGATCTCTTTGTCGCTCTTGCCTTCCCATTGGTCCGGCGTATCGTTGCGTCTCTCCTCCGTCTGTGACACGGCTGCGGTCTGTCCCGACTCACATCGGGCTTTCTGTGGGACGCGAAGGGTGTGTCCACACGCGGGGCACTTGGCCTTCCGGCACGCTTGCGCGTCCTTCGCCTTGACCTTCTTGCCGCAATAGACGCACGCAAAATGAATCATGCCATCCCCGCTCGCATAGGGCTTTCCATCGTTTGCTTCTCCAGGATATGGTCTGGGCGAGGGTGTGTGCAAGCACAATTTGCCGTCGTCAGCGGAGCACAGGCTCGTTCTTGCTCGCTTTCTGCGCGGCCTCGAGGAGTTCGACGATGTCCCGGCGACGGGCATAGGCGGCGGCGTGTGAGGCCGTCGTGTTGTACGTGTCCCGTGTGTTCGCATCGGCGCCGTGGGCCAGGAGCAGTTCTATCATCTCGCGGGAGCCGTCGAGCGCTGCAATGTGCAGAGGGGTCTGGCCCGCGTCATCCTTGGCGTTGACATCCGCCCCGCTGGCAACGAGGACCTCTGCCACTTCGTCATAGCGCGTGGCAGCCGCCCAGTGCAGTGGTGTTTGTCCTCCCTTCGGTTCGTTCCGTGCAGGCGTGGGATTCGGTTTGGTCCGGGCATTAACGTCCGCGCCCTTGTCGATAAGCAGTTCCACCATTTGTTTGCTGCTTTGTCGGGCCGCATAGTGCAGGGCTGTGATGCCCTCGACTGTCGGCACGGTGACATTGGCCCCACGTGCGATCAGTTCCCTCGCCATGTCTGTGCGGTGGTAGGCAACGGCCGCCACAAGTGGCGTTTGGCCGGTGTTGTCCATGACGTCGATGGCCGCGCCCTTGTC
>CAZGRF010000198.1:0-6818 GCA_964527825.1 uncultured Pirellulales bacterium | reverse complement strand
AGTTCTTGGCGCCGCGCAGGTAGAGTTCGTTGCCGACGATGGCCGGGGTGGCGTCGAACGTGTCGTCGAGCTTGTTGGTCGCGACGATCTCGAAGGTGTCCGCATTCTTGATCACCGCGACCGTGCCGTTGCGGGCGGGGATGTATACGTGGTCGCCCGCGCCAACGAAGGAGCCATAGATTGTGTCGACGTTTTCAAGACGCTGCTTCGAGAAGATCGCTTCGCCGGTTTTGGCGTTGTAGCAGGAGACGATGCCTTGATTGCCGCCGCTGGCGCAGAAGAAGAACCGTTCACCCATGAGCACGCCTGATGGCACATAGGGGGTGCCATCGCTCATTTTCCAGGCGACGGCGTCGGTCCCGGTCAGGTCTCCGGTGCGGCCCAGTTCGATAGCCATCAGCGAACTGCCGCGAAAGCCGCTGATGCAGTAGACCCTATCGGAGGCGACCACAGGCGTCGGGATGGCGTTGTCGGTCATGCCGCCGCACTGCCAGATCAGTTCGCCGGTCTTGGCGTCGTAGCTGCGGATCAGGCCGGTGGCAGAGACAATGACCTGCACCTTGCCGTCGACCTCGGCGGCAACGGGAGTGGACCAGCCGGTTCCTTCGTCGCGGTCCTTCTGCCACAGCGGCTCGCCGCTCTCTTTGTTGAACGCGAAGATGACCGACTGACCCTCGTGATCGCAGACAACCACGATGGCATCCCCGGCCAGGCATGGCGAGCTGCCTTCGCCGAAGCCCATGCGCGCGGTCATCCGGATCAGAGGCTTGCTCCACTTAAGGTTGCCGTCCAGGTCGTAGCAGTACAGGCCGCGTGAGCCGAAACTGGCCCAGACGAGTCTGCCGTCGGTGATCGGCGAGTATGACGCAAAGCTGCCGGTTTGCTGGTGGCCTTCGTGGGGCACTGTCTCTGCGGCGGTCTTCTGCCAGAGGGTCTTGCCGGTGGCCCGATCCATGCAGATGAGGTCGAACTTGTGGATGGTAGCGGGGGCTCGTCCACCGCCGAAACCGCCGCGACCGCCACGCCCGCCGCGGGCGGGAGCCTGGGGCGAAGCGGGCGGAGCCGGTTGGGCTTCTGCGGTCCCGGCCTGGCCGGTGTCGATGGCGGTCTGGAAGAAGATCTTGTCAGCCCAGATGACGGGCGAGGATTGGCCGTGTCCCGGGATTTCGACCTTCCACTTGATATTCTCCGATTCACTCCAGGTGATGGGCGGATTACCCTTCGGGGCGGTGCCAGTGCCGTCTGGCCCGCGCCAGGTGGGCCAATAGTCTTGCGCCGAAGCCGCCCAGGTCGAGGTAGCGATCAGAGTTGCCAGGAGACCGACAGTGATGCTTCGTGTTGCTTGATGCTTCATTTGGAGTCCCTTTCGCTTGGTCCAACATGGAGGTAGAAACACGAGTTTGTTCACTAGCTGTTCCGATAAGGATTTCACCGTCCCCCTGCGGCGGGGTGCGTATGTCCCATACTTTCGCAAGCGCGGGAGGTTCGGACAAATATCCGGCGCACGCGGCTCCTATCCTGACGCCCGGCGTCTCCTGGACGTTGCTTGGGCGCCGGATATTGCGAAGAAAATGCCAAGTGTCGAAATGGCTGACGAATACCCCGCCCGCGAAATCGCCCATTTGCCCGGGGATTTTCCGGCCAAATGCGTGCCAGGGGCCGCGTGTACCGTCAGATCCTACCGCGCGTCCCTCGAAATGGCTTGAACGGCCCGGCCTGCCTCTATACCATCTACCGCCGGCCTGTCTGGGTCTGATTCCAGGGGGGTCGGAACGAGGTGCAATGGTGAGTGCCGTGCTTGCTGAATCCTATATCTTCACCTGGGTTGTTCTGCCGATCTTGATCTTCCTGGCTCGCATCTGTGACGTCAGCCTGGGGACCGTCCGTCTGGTCTTTGTTTCCAGGGGCTTCAAGCATCTGGCGCCCATCATAGGCTTCTTTGAAGTGCTGATCTGGATTCTCGCGATAGGTCAGATCATGCAGAACCTCACGAACCCGATCTGCTATCTGGCATACGCGGGCGGATTTGCCACGGGCAACTACATCGGCATCCTGATCGCCGAGAAGCTCTCTTTGGGTGTTGCCCTCATCCGCGTCATCACGCAGAAGGAGGCCGATCCTCTGGTAACTCGTCTCCGAGAGACGGGCTACGGCGTCACCAGCATCGACGGTCAGGGAGGCAGCGGGCCCGTTCAAATCATCTTCACCATAGTGCCGCGACGTGAGGTGGTTACCGTCGTCGAGTTGGTCAAGCAATGCAATCCGCACGCCTTCTATTCTATTGAAGAGGTGGATTTTGTCGAAAAAGGGTTCTTTCCGCTCAGGAAAGGCTGGTGTCGGTTGGAGCTGCTGCGACTGCTGAGGCCATCCCGCAAGGGCAAATAGCAGGCGCTGCAGCCTGTTCACATGAGCCGCCGCCCGGTAGAATAATGCCCCCTGCAGTCAGGAGAGGAGAATCGGTCTGTGTCGTGGTGTTGTCGGTGTCGTGAATGGGTAGGAAATAGTGTGTCGCATGAGAGCTGCTGAAAAGACCGGCCTAAGACTGAAGAAGTTGGTGGACCTGTTTGCGGGCAAGGCCTACTTGCTCATCATTATCCAGGACAATCCCGACCCGGACTGCATCGCCGCTGCTGTGGCTTTGCGGAAGCTGGCCAACAGTCTGGCCAACCTCCAGTGCTCGATTGCGTGCGGAGGGACGGTCGGACGCGGCGAGAACCGGGCCCTGGTCAAATACCTGGGGCTGAATCTCCGGGCTTGCAGTGAAATCGACTACAGCAAATTCGATCTGGTTGCCATGGTCGATACCCAGCCGGGCACGGGCAATAACTCGTTGCCGGACGGATTCCTGCCGGGGATCGTCATTGACCATCACCCGATCCGGCGGCCGACTCGGACCGTCCCATTCACTGATATCCGCAGTGGGTACGGATCGACCTCAACCATCTTCGTAGAATACCTCGTCGAGGCGGGCATCACGCCGGAGTCGTCCTTGGCGACGGCCCTGCTCTACGGAATCCGGTCTGATACGCAGGACCTGGGTCGGGAAGCGACGCGGGCGGACATTGAGGGGATTGAGTTTCTCTACCCTTTCGCCAACAAGCGCATGCTCAGTGTCATTCAGCGGGGAAAAGTGCCAAGGGTCTATTACCAGATGTTGGCCGACGCCCTGCGCAACGCTCGTATCCAGGGCCCGGCGATCATTACTGAATTGGGGGACATCGACAATCCTGACATGATCGCCGAAGTCGCCGATCTTCTCCTCCGCGAAGACGAGACGACCTGGACGATGTGCACCGGTTACTGGAACGAGAAGCTGTTGATCTCGATTCGGACCTCTGAAGAGAGCAATTCGGCCGAGAGAGTGGTCAAACGCATGGTGGCCCGGAAGGGGACCGGCGGCGGCCATCTCACCTATGCCGGCGGCCAGATCCCTCTCAAGAAGGGCACCAAGACGGAGCGACAGGCGCTCGAGAAGCACATCGAGCGGAAATTCCTCAAAGGCATCGGCGCCGGCACGGAGCAGAACATACGTCTGGTTAAAGCCTGAGCCGGCGGGTGTCCACCGCGGAAAGGCCAAACCCCGACACGGCAGAATCCGTATCTCCCAAGGGTGTGGCAAGTGAACCGATCTGACCGGCGGTCTTCGTTGGCTGCGGAGAGACCCATGAACAACAGATCAGACTACGAGCTTTTCGAGCGGCATCCCGACAATCCTATTCTCTCGGTCGGTGCGTGGCCCTACAAGGCCAACGCCGTCTTCAACGCCGCGGCCGCCCAGGTGGAGGGTCAGACATTGTTGCTGGTGCGCGTGGAGGATTTCCGGGGCATCTCGCACCTTACGGTCGCGCGCAGCAGTGACGGTGTCGGCAACTGGCAGATTGATCCGCAGCCGACGCTGTGTGCGGATCCGGATCGCTATCCCGAGGAACTGTGGGGCATAGAGGATCCGAGGATCACCTGGCTTGAGGAAGCCCATAAATGGGCCATTTGCTACACGGCCTATTCGAGAGGCGGACCTCTGGTCTCGCTGGCCACGACGGGGGATTTCCGCTCCTTTGATCGCGTGGGCCCTGTGATGCCGCCTGAAGACAAGGATGCGGCCTTGTTCCCTGTGCGTTTCAATGGGCGGTGGGCCATGCTTCACAGGCCTGTTGCCAAGTCAGCCATGCTGGGTGCGCATATCTGGTTGTCATTCTCGCCGGACCTGAAACACTGGGGCAACCACACCGAGATTATTCAGGCCCGCGAGGGAGGCTGGTGGGACGCAAACAAAATCGGCCTTTGCGCTCCGCCGCTCGAAATCGAGGCAGGATGGATGATTCTCTACCACGGTGTTCGTACCACGGCGTCGGGTTCGATCTATCGGCTCGGCCTAGTCCTGCTGGACCGGGATGATCCGACACGCATGCTGCGACGGACCGATGAATGGATCTTCGGCCCGAAGGCCCACTACGAACGAGAGGGCGACGTGGACGATGTTGTCTTCCCTTGCGGCTGGATCGTCAAGGGCGAGACCGTGTACATGTATTACGGTGCGGCCGATTCCTGCATCGGACTGGCGACCGCTAGGTTGAGCGACCTGGTCGATCTCATCATGCGCTGTCCGGTCCGGTCCGGTCCCTGCTAATCCGGGTCGGGTGGATGCACGGGAGATCCGCAATCGTGACGTGCAGCGGCTTGCCGAACCGAGTCTGTGCGTCCGTGTCTTGGACGATTCTGGTGACGACAATGGTCTTGCTTTTCGTCATCGACACACTACACTGCTACTATCGTACCTCTGAGTGGCACAGGCTTGCAGCCCGTGAGAGATACAGCCCGGTCTGCTCTGAGCGAAATCGAAGAGACGACCGCGCCGGTCTGAGAGGGAACGAAGATGGCAAAGGACCCGTCCGGACGATTGACGTATGAGCACACGAATTGTGTTGTCATTGTCGCGCACCCGGATGACGAGACGCTCTGGGCTGGGGGGACGATGCTCATGCATCCGGATAGCTGCTGGACGATAGTGACCCTCTGCCGCAAGAGCGACCCGGACCGGGCCCCCAGGTTCGACAAGGCCCTTGAGCATTACCATGCCAAAGGTGTAATGGGCGATCTTGACGATGGGCCCAACCAGCGGCCGCTGCGCACGATCGACGTCGAGGATGCCATTATCGACCTGTTGCCCTCTGGCCGATATGACCTCGTCTTGACGCATGGCCTCTGGGGCGAGTACACCAGCCACCGCAGGCATGAGGAAGTGGCCAAGGCGGTCATGGCGCTGCGTGAGAGCGAGCGGTTCTGGGCTAGAGAGGTGTGGATGTTCGCCTACGAGGACGGTGGAAAGAAATACCTGCCTCGGCCCATGGCAGACGCCGATGTGTACGTGCGCTTGCCGGAGGATATTTGGGAGACGAAGTACCGAATCGTTACCGACGTTTACGGTTTTGCCTCGGATAGTTTCGAGGCTAGGACCACACCGAAGAACGAAGCTTTCTGGGTTCTTGGAAAGCCGAAGTGATTTGTCAAGCTCCAAGGAGAGAGCATGAAAGTCCTGGCTCTGTATGACTATCCCGCCTCGCCCGCGGGTCTGGCCACCCAGGGGAACCTGCTGCATCGAGGTCTCCAAGAACTCGGCGTCGATGTCCATTCCGTGCACTTCGAGTCGGCCCAGGAGAAGGAGTGGTACTACCGCTGGTTCGAGCCGGATGTCGTGATAGGAGTGGGGTATTGGGGCCACACGCCTTATCTGGTTCTGCATCCGCAACGCTACGGGGTCCAGCCTGTGCCCTGGCTGGTCGCCGACGGATACATGGCCAATTACCTTGAAGTGCTTGAAACCCTTCCATTGATCCTTGTGACCTCCAAATGGGTCAAGCAGGTCTATATGCGCGATGGACTGAGCGGCAAGAACATCGAGGTGCTGCCCGTGGGCTGTGATACCGACGCGTTCATCCCGCGTGACCCCAGCGATCCCAAGGTGACGACAGTTCGTGAAGCTATGGGGGTGGCGCCGGACCAGGTCATGATCATGACCATCGGCGGGGACGCCACCAGCAAGGGCGCCCAGGAAGTCATGCAGGCGCTGGCGATCATCGACGCGAAGGCCCCGGACTGGAAGTACGTCTGCAAGGTTTGGCCTCAGCCCCGTACCGAGCATCAGAACCTCATCGACCTTCAGCTCGCCACTCAATTGGGTATCGAGAAGAACGTTGTCTACACGACGAACGTCATTTCGCGCAATTTCATGCCGTACCTGCTCGCGGCCTGCGACATCTACGCTGCTCCCTCCCGGCTCGAGGGTTTCGGAATGATCCAGGTCGAGGCCAACGCCTGTGGCAAGCCCGTCGTCGGCATCAAGGCGATGGGCATGCTCGACACGATGGTCCACGGAGAAACCGCCTATCTGGCTGGCATCGCGCAGGAAGTCAGGCTGCGGGAAACCATCGTGGGGGATGAGTCGGGCTACGAGTCCGGCCATCGCGTCGTTTTCAAGAGCCCCCGCACCGTCGATTATCGCGCCAGCATTCACGATATCGCCCATTACCTCCTGGAGTTAATGGGCAACGCCGAACTCCGCCAGAAGATGGGCGCCGCCGGTCGCAAACGAGTTGTGGCGAACTTCGATTATCGTGTTGTCGCCAAGCGATTCGTGGCAATCATCCAGAACAGGCTGGGAATCTCCTGATATGACCTCGCCTGACTGGAAGCTCATCGATCGTGCGAAAGCTGCCGCCGTCAGCGTGCTGCTCCATAACCTTCACGGGCCGTTCCGTGGTCTGCCCCGAGCCGCCGGATGGGGCTACCCTGAGCCGTATACCCGTGATCTGATGATTGCA
>CAZGRF010000197.1:3449-6846 GCA_964527825.1 uncultured Pirellulales bacterium | reverse complement strand
TCAAGCCAGCGTTCGAGGACAGTTCCGAAGGCATCTCCAACGCCTCGCTGGTCTACGACGCGGACGCTCTCCACGACCGCGCGGCGTTCATCCACGAGCGGTGGCAGCAACCCGCCATCGCGGAGGAGTATATCGAAGGCCGCGAATTGTATGTGAGCGTGATCGGCAACCAGCGTCTGACCGTGCTGCCTCCGCGCGAGTGTTTCTTCAATGCTGAGGACAGTGAGGGGCCGGTCATCCTCACCTATCGCTGCAAGTGGGACCAGGAATACCGCCAGAAATGGAACATCGAGTTCGGTTTCGCCGAGTTGGAGCCGGCCGTGCTCCGGACGATCGAACGCGTGTGCAAACGAGCCTACCATGCCCTGCAAATTCAGGACTACGGCCGGATTGATCTGCGTCTCACGCCGGAGAATAGGCTTGTGATTCTTGAAGCGAACCCGAACCCGGATATCGCCTACGGCGAAGAGGTGGCCGAGGCGGCTGAAAGGGCCGGTATTGACTACGAGTCTCTCATCAACAAGATCATTCGTCTGGCACTGAAACGTTATAGCCGAGAACCGTGAATCGCCCTTTCGGAGTCATACCCGTACCTGTGGCTTCGACGTGACCGCCGCCGTGACGAACCGGTCCGACAGCCAGTGGCCGCGCCACCATCTGGTGGGCTTTGAACGCCTCATTTGCCGGTACGAGGTTCGGCTCGGACAGGGCGAGAAACGGCAGATTTTTTTTGCACAAAGGGTATTGCTTTTCGCAGACGCCAACGTACCATGTCTGCGCCGTGAAAGGCGGATTCTTGCCGGACCCGTTTCGTTCCACGGATGGATACCGAGAACCTACTTGTTTAGAGGTGTCGTAAGATGTGTGATTCTTGTGGATGTGTTGCCTGTGATGCGTGCGGTGCCCCTGTCGAGGATGGGATCTGCTCCACCTGTGGCGAGAAACCGAATGACTGCACCTGCGAAGCCCTCGACGAAGAGTTGGACTACGAAGAGGAAGAAGAACTCGACGACGAGGAAGAGGACGAGGAGGAAGAGGCGGAAGATGAGGACGACGACCTCGACGAGGATGAGGACGAAGACTGGTAATCGTCTCGCGGCGTCCCACTGCTCTGTCCTGCGTGGTCACCAAACACCCGGACCGATCAGCCTGCCGCGTTGACCCTCAGCGCGGGAAGAAGGCCACAGTGGCTTGCAGTGGGCGTCGTACCCTTCTTGCCGTCGTTCACGGATTCGCCCTTCTGTGCGGATGGCAACGGCCTTTGCCGCTTTCCCGCAATCCGGGCAACTACAACATGCCGTTGGCCTACCCGTGACTGCCCCCTTGGATCCACGCTGGCATCCCCGCGACAGACACCCAATGCCCTGAAGCACCTGTTTGGCGTCGCGCGGCAGCTTGTCCAGACATATCGCCCGGACAGCCTCTGCGCACACATTCTACCTGCAACCAGTTGCTGGTCGCCAGCAGGTTCCATGTTCGGCCTCTCCGTTTCGGAGTGCCGCCCCGTGTGGTATCTCGATTGCCCTTCGTCGCTTCGACAACCGAGCAGATCTTACCAACGGTTCATGCCATAGGCCCCGGTCTGCAATCCGGAGCCTCCCTTCAGGATGTCGATTGTCGCCAAGTCAGCAGGGCCTAACGTTCGTCGCCTCGAGCCCTTTCTTACCCTGTGCAGGCTCGTACTCGACGGGTTGACCGTCTTGGAGTGTTTTGAAGCCTGAGCCAGAGATGTTGGAGTGATGGACGAAGAGATCTTCGCCGCCATCATCCGGGATGATGAAGCCAAAACCCTTCTTTTCACTAAACCACTTGACCGTACCCTTTGCCACTTCGTCTTCTCCTTAGACCCAGCCGGGTCTACACAACAGATTCCCTCGTTTCGTCACCAGGGGTATGCTTCGAGGGAGAAAAGTATACACCTTGACACACGGCTCTATATTACGGATCGCAGGGTCACATGTCAAAGGAAACGCGGAATTCCGGTGCCAGAACAGCAAATTGACGTACTCGGAGAATCAGCCGGCCGCAGGCCGCTGCCAACCTGCGGCCGTGGTATATCCTTAGGCGTGTGCGGGACTTCCGACACGGCAAGAAGGCCGGGACTACGCCTTGGTCTTGAAGCAGTCGCTGCGCCAGCAACATTCCAGCCAGGGGCAGTTGCCGTCAGACCGGCCATAGCATGGTGTGCAGCCTTCGGCCCTTTGGATGCTATGAATCAATTCTGTCTTCTTCATTTTGCCTGGGGTCACACCCATTTGCTGTGCCTTGCTCTTGATGTCAGCCATTGTCATGCGCTTCGTTGCTACGCTTACCGATGCCATATTCGGTCTCCGAAACTTGGTCTTGAAACACCGTTCTCGTCTCTTCCCACTTGGCGGACCAGCCTTCCGGCAACCCGCCGTGCAGGCCTGTCACGTAGGCATATTCGGCCAATTTCCCCCTCTGTCCTCAGTGGACTTCACACAAATGTTCTTCTTCAAGCTCGTCCTATGCTGGGGGAGACACTCCGGTTCTGTCGGAAAACGTATGCGACCGCGCCGGCACAGGCGGGAAAGCCAGCTTCGGCTACGGTGCTACATCAACCGTGGTCGTTTTTCCTGGACCCTGCTTCTCCTGCTACCCGCGTTTTTCCTATTGATAGAGGCCCTCTGGACTGATACTACGTAGCGAAGTGATTTTATCGGAGATTGGTCTATGGCGAATCATCATTTCCTCAACGCCATTCTCAATTTGAATTTTGCGATCTTGGCGCGGGCCGCTCCCGCAACCGGCAGCCGCAGGTCCGGAAAGCCTTGCCCAGCCGTTCCGACTCCAGTGCGGAGACCGCGCACTGTGTGGACCAGCATCTTGCCCTCCGCGCTGGCGGTCCTCAGCCTTCTGGCTTTGCACCCTGCCAAGGCCGAGGAGCTCGTACCGTTTGTCATCCCCGCGGAGATCGACCCCAGCCACGCAATCTGGATCGCGGAGCACCAACCCATCGCCGTCGATTCGGAACACATCGTCGTCCGTGACAGCCACTTCTACCGGAATGCCAAGCGCGTGCGCGTCTGGGGCGTCAACCTGTCTTTCGGGGCGAACTTCCCGACGCACGAGGACGCTCGGCAGGTCGCCATTCGCTTGGCGACCGCCGGGGTCAACGGTGTCCGGTGCCATCACATGGATACGGCAAGGTGGCCACGAGGGATATGGAACGCAGAGGATGGACGGACCCTGGCGCCGGAAGCGCTCGACCGTCTCGATTACTTCATCAACGAACTGGCCCAGCGAGGGGTCTACGTCAACATCAACCTCCATGTGGGAAGGGCTCACAGCGAACACCTGGGCCTGCCCGCAACCAACCGCGACTATGACAAGATGTGCGACATCTTCACGCCCGCCCTCGTCGAGGCGCAGAAGC
>CAZGRF010000197.1:0-3349 GCA_964527825.1 uncultured Pirellulales bacterium | reverse complement strand
CCCCGAGGAACTGGAACCTGGAGCAGCACGAGGCCTGCCGGGCGTCACTTTCGTTGCGCGAGGGCACACTGCGGGTCGCAATCGACAATGCTGACGATACCGGTTGGCACCTGCAAATCACCCAGGGAGGTCTGGCCTTGACGGAGGGTCGGTACTGCACGGTTTCCTTCGAAGCCGTCGCCGAGCGGCCCCGCCGCATCGGTTGCAGCGTGGGGCAGGCCCACGAGCCTTGGAACAACCTCGGCTTCTCGCAGGAGGTTCAACTGACGAACGAGATGAAGCGTTTCAGTTTCGGCTTCGTCGCTACGGCCCACGAAAGCAACGCCAGAATCAGCTTCGCTTTCAGCGGCAACGCGACCCCTTTCAGTTTGGCGCGCGTCGAGCTTCGTCCGGGCGGGCAGGTCGGCCTGGCCAACGACGAGTCGCTCAACCAGGGAACGGTTATGCTCTATCGGAACAACGAAAGCCGGCCGCGCATACTCGATCGCTTGATGTTTCTCGCGGAAACGGAAAAGGTCTATTTCGATGGCATGCGGAATTTCATCAGGAACGACCTGCGCTGCAAAGCTCTCGTCACCGGGACCGTCGTGTTCGGGCCCTTGGGCCAGTACGCCCAGAGCGACATGGACTACATCGACTCCCACGCGTACTGGCAGCACCCCCGCTTCCCCGGCCGGCCCTGGGACCCCGACAACTGGACCGTCGAACAACGGCCCATGACCAACCATCCGTACGAAATGACCCTATGGGAGCTGGCCGCCGAACGGCTCGCGGGCAAACCCTATACTGTCAGTGAGTACAATCACCCTGCTCCTCTGGACGCCCAAGCGGAGTGCGTCCCGATAATTTCCTCGTTCGGCGCTATCCAGGATTGGGATGGCATCTGGCTCTACACGTATTCGCACAGCTCGGACAACTGGGCGCGCGAATATCTGTACAGCTACTTCGACATCGACACCAACCCCGCCAAGTGGGGCTTCATGCGCGCCGGTGCCGCCATTTTCCGGGATGCGACCCCGGCACAGTCTGAGCCTCGACAAGTCGCACTCGGCAGCCTCACGACACTGGCTCAACTGCATCTCCGCCACGACCGCAACATGCTCGGCATACTGAAAGAATCACTGAAGATATCCCAAAACGACAAGGCCAGCTTGACGGCGCTTATCTCACATGCGTATGCCGCCAGCATGGCGAAGCCTGAATCGGACTCCAGAGTCTTCCTGGCGATGGAGAATCCAAGCGAAGGTCTTTACGGGGTAATCACGGATCACGCGAGAGTCTGGACGGGACACCCGCGAGAACTGGAGCAGTCAACGGACGGAGAGATCCGAATCGAGTCGCCTGAATTCGTCTCGCTTACGATCACACCGCTCGATCGCGAGCCGTCACGGCTCGAAGACAGTCGTGTGATCCTTATCACCGCCTGCGGGCGGTGCGAGAATACCGGGATGAAGTTCTCCGCAGATCGGCGGACGGTCGGCCGCAACTGGGGCGAGGCGCCTGTGCGAATCGAGCCGGTCGAGGGCCGGATGCTCCTGCCGCCGGGCCGTTGGGTGTGCCAAGCGCTGGCGCCCGACGGCTCGCGCAGACAGCCGGTGCCCCTCACGTATGAAGACGACCGGGGCATTCTAAAGCTATCCCCCCGATACGCTACCATGTGGTACCTGCTTCGTAGGGGCGAATAATCATTCGCCCTTGCGCGGGGACCGTGACATAACCCATAACAAGAAGGAGAACACCGATGACCAACACCTCACTCGCCGACAATCGCACGACTCGACGTCGCTTCCTGGGCAACGCGGCTACGACAACGGCGGCCGCACTGACAGCTTCGTCTCTACTATCCGTCGCCGGCTGCGGCGAGACCGTGAGGCGCGTCTCAGGTCGTTCCTCCAGGACCGGCCTGATCGGTGCCGGCAATGTCGTCCTTTTCCAGGGCGATTCGATCACCGACGCGAGCCGCAACCGCCGTAGCGAAGGCAACGCCAACGACGCGCGGGCGATGGGCAATGGCTACGCCCTGCTGGCCGGGGCGCATTTGCTGGCCCAATACTGCGCCGCCGATCTGAAGGTCTACAATCGCGGCATCAGCGGCAACAAGGTCTTCCAGCTTGCCGACCGCTGGGACAAGGACTGCCTCGCCCTGAAGCCGGACGTCGTGAGCATTCTCATCGGCGTCAACGACATCTGGCACAAGCTCAACGGCCAATACGACGGCACTATCGAGATCTACCAGAGGGACTATTACGCCCTCATCGAGCGCACCCGGCGCGAGCTGCCCGGCGTGAAGCTGGTCATCTGCGAGCCTTTCGTGCTCCGTTGCGGCGCCGTCAACGACAAGTGGTTCCCCGACTTCGACGGCTACCGGGCCGCGGCCAAACAGGTCGCGCTGGATTTCAACGCCGTGTTCGTTCCGTTCCAGTCGATGTTCGAAGAGGCCGTCCAGACCACCGCCCCCGACTACTGGGCCGCCGACGGCGTTCACCCCACGATGGCCGGTGCTTCCCTGATGGCCCAGACCTGGCTCGACACCGTCGCAAGGGTGTAGATCTGCCGTAAAGCTCTTCCTGGGCAGCTTGATGGAATCCATCGGGTCCGTTTGAGGTGGACGGCGTGCGGGCGCTGCTAGCCGAAATCGGCCCGCGGCTGCCCGAGCGCTTCCACGCCCACCTGAGTCTCGGCGTCGAAGAGATTTTCCAGAACAGCCACACAGTGCAACCGTACGGGACGTTCTACCGGATGGCGCTGCGGGATGCCAAACCCGCGAGAGAGTTCGATGGTCCGAAGGTCGTGCGGCTGGGGCCGGAGGACATGGAGGAGGCACTCGCATTCTACGCGGAGAGCTACCCGGGCAACTGGTTCGACGCGCGGATGCTGGAGACCGGCCGCCACTTCGGCCTGCGAGACGCGGGACGACTGGTGAGCGTGGCCGGCGTGCACGTGTATTCGCGGCGGTATCGCGTCGCCGCGCTGGGAAACATCGCCACGCACCCGGCCCACCGCCGCAAAGGCTACGGCACTCTCGTGACGGCGCGGCTGTGCGAGACGCTGCTGGGCGAAGTGGAGCACATCGGCCTGAATGTCAAGGCCGACAACGAGGTCGCTCTGCGCTGCTACCGGCGCTTGGGTTTTGAAATCGTCGCTCCCTACGGCGAGTTCAACATCGAACGCAGGCCGTGAGATCGAGACGATCACGCCTTCTTGGCGCAGATCAGGGAACTCATGCCCTCGTCTTGGCAGAGCAACTCGATGCCCGTGAAGCCGGCGGCGGTGAGATCGTCGCGGTACTCGCTGAATGTGTACGAGTTGCCACCCTCGGTGCCGACGAGCATATTGACGGCGAACAAGG
>CAZGRF010000196.1:0-6877 GCA_964527825.1 uncultured Pirellulales bacterium | reverse complement strand
ACAGCCGTCGCGTGCAAGAGCATCCGGAGGCTCTGCGACAGTTCCATCCCCAGCGAACAGGAATGCGGCCTTCTCGACACACTTCTCGAAGGCTTCGACGATATCAGCCCGCTGATACCGGCTGTGGACGCCGAACGGCTCGAGGGAGAACGGATATTCAACCTGCCGAAAGACGAGCTTTGGCGGGAATTGCAGACCACTCTCTTTCGCACACCAGGTTACCAGCCGGAGATAGTGCATCGCCTCAGATTCTACAAGCTTACGTTCAAGCCGTTTTTCCTTGCCGATCATGCTGCCTATCTGCGACTGATGCACGGCTACGCCAAGCTCCTCGAACAACCCTACGAGCCGGGCGAAGCAGATAGGCTCAACAAGCTGTACGATGAGATCGTCCACGGCCACACACCCCACAAACTGACCGAATGGCTCTCGCGGGGTATACCATCGGTCAGAAGAGAGTATGTGCGTATGATTGCCGATGCGCGTGTGACACGCACCGGGCTGGCGCTGCTGCGATACAGAGAAGCCCACGGCGCCTTCCCCGAATCGCTCGACGTGCTCGGGCTCGACTACGTGCAAGACCCTTTCTCCCGGAAACCGCTGATCTACCGACCTGAGCTTGAGGGTTTCATCCTCTACAGCATCGCTCAGGACCAGCAAGATAACGACGGCAGACCTCGCCAACCCAAGGAGTACACCGACTACGACCTCGTTTGGCACTTCCGCAGCCACGCGGATTGAATAGGCTAAGATGCAGCTCAGCCGCCCCGGGCGGGGACGCGTTGAAAAGGGCTGCTGTCCTCCGAACGATCCACCCCCGAGGGCGGGCGTGCCACATGAGAGACGCGTGGTTGCAATACCGATAGATGGCTGGTATCCTCGTAGCAGACAAGAAGTCGTAACGTGATTGTTTCTTTGCTTCCGAGGATGCCTCACTGTGAAAATCGCGCTCTTGATCCTCTCGACCGTGCTGTCTCTCGCCGATGGCGAAAGGCTTGTCCCGCCTGATCTGCCCGACAATCCGCTCAACGCGCGGCTCACCCCCTGGCCGGCCGACACGCTGGACCTTACCCAGATCCCCTTCAAGATCGTCCACGAAACCTACCGTGAGATCGATGGCAAGCGCAACTGGGAAATCTTCATGATGAACGCAGACGGTTCGAACCCCGTCAACCTCACAAATACTCCCGACGTCGATGAGATGTATCCCCACGTCTCACCCGATGGGACGAAGATCTGCTTCGTGGTCGATGAAGGTCAGCGCCGCAACCGTGTGCGGCACGTGTATCTCATGAACATCGACGGTTCCGATCGGGTCCACGTGGCCGACCACGCGCGCCAGCCTTGCTGGTGCTTTGACAGCAAGAGCATCGCGTATCTGACCGACGAATACCCGCGTTTCAGCACGCGCGAGTACGCCACGGATGCGTTGATGTACTACTACCTGGAGAACCGGTGGACCCGGCCCCATGTGAATGCGGACCTGCATCATTTGTACGCCACTAGCTGGTCGCCCGACGGAAAGTGGTTCCTGTCGGCGGTGTCGGGAGGGATGGGCTACAGCGACACGATCATTGCGTTCGAGGCATTCGGCACGGAGGTGTTCGATCTGGCCGAGTGGGGCGTGAAGGGATGCCGGCCGGACTGGAGCGCCGACGGCAAGCACATGGTTTGGGGCGAGACGGACTGGAACTTGAAGATTGGCGACGTGAACACGGCCGGTCCGGAACCGGAAGTGACCAACACGCGCGAGATACTTCGCTGCTCGCGCGAGTACAAGGTCTACCACGTGGACCTCTCGCCTGACCAGAAGTGGATCACGTTCACCTACGGTCCGTTTCGAGGCGGACAGCAGGTCGGAGGGATGGCTGAGGGTTGGAACATCTGTGTCGGCGATTTGAACGGCAAGTGGGTGCAAATCACCACCAATGGTTTCCACAACAAGGAACCGGACTGGGTGCCGATTGTGGCGCCCGCGGCCAGGTTGGAGCCTGACGATTGATGGAGAGCGTGACATGAGAAACATGCCTGCGCGCCTGCTGCGTGTGTGTGGCCTTGGGGTCTTGGCGATGGGTCTCTCGGCGTACGCAGGCGCGGCGCCTGGAGACGAGCCTCGCGCGCGTCCCTACCCGCAGTCGGAATTGGATCTCAAGGCGATCCCCTTCAGGATCGTCTATGAAACCTATCGAGAGACCGACGGCAAAGAAAACTGGGAGCTGTACCGGATCGACGCCGACGGCTCCAATGCCGCCAATCTCACGCAAACGGCGAACGTGAACGAGATGTATCCTCACGCTTCGCCCGATGGGATGAAGGTGTGCTTCGTCGCGGACGAGGGGACGGGACCAGACAAGGTGCGCAACGTCTATCACATGAACATCGACGGGACCGGCCGTGTGAAGGTGGCCGACAACGCCCGCCAGCCTTGCTGGAGCTCGGACGGTCAAACCATCGCCTACCTGAAAGGCGAATACGAGCGCTACACGATCCAGGATTATGCCACCAAGGGAGTGTTCCTCTACGACCTCAAGACGGCAAGACACGAGCAGCATCCCAACCAAAGCCTGCACCATCTCTATAACATCTGCTGGTCGCCTGACGGCAACTGGTTCGTGGCCACCGTGCATGGCGGTATGGGCTTCGATCACGCCATTCTCGCCTTCGAAGCGCGCGGAACCGGCGTGTTCGACCTGACGAAATACGGCGTTACGGGGTGCCGGCCCGATCTCAGCTTCGACGGCAGGAAGCTCACGTGGGGCAAGACGGATTGGGATCTGTGCGTTGCCGATATCGACCTGACGCTGCCCGAGCCGCGCGTGACAAACGTCCGCCCGTTCGTCAAATGCGAGAAGGAGTGTGAGACTTATCACACGGACTTCTCACCCGATGGGCGCTACATTGCCTTCAGCTACGGCCCCGAAGCGAACGAGATGGTCGGTGGCAAGGCGCCGGACTGGAACATCTGCATCAGTGACTTGAACGGTAAATGGGTCCAGGTCACTACCGACGGCAATCAGAACAAAGAGCCGGACTGGGTGCCGGTCTCGACGGGAAATCGATAATGACGCCGCACGGCAAAAAACGATGGCCGCAGGCGCTTTGCGTCATGTGTGCTTTTCTGTTAAGTGTATCGTGTCGGCGCGTCGAGGAAACGGCCTGGGAAGTGGAAGTCGTGCAGACGCCGAGCGGTCTGGAAATGGTCGTGATCCCAGCAGGATGGTTCGAGATGGGCAACGCCAAAGGTATGGATGACGAGTCGCCGGTCCACCGGGTGTGGGTCGACTCCTTCTGGATGGATCGTTGCGAAGTAGTCCAGTCGCAATTCAGGAAGTTTCAGATCTCTGACCCCTCGCATTTCAAGGGTCCGAACCGGCCGCTGGAGCAGATGAACTGGACCGATGCGGCGACCTACTGCAACGAGCGGTCGCTGGCCGAAGAGCTTGAGCCCTGCTACGACGAGACGACCTGGAAGTGCAACTTCCAGGCGAACGGCTACCGCCTGCCCACCGAGGCCGAGTGGGAATACGCGTGCCGCGCCGGAACCAAGACAACGTACAGCTTCGGCGATAGCGCCGCACGGCTGGGCGACTACGCGTGGTTCGCAGCCAACTCAGGCGGCAAGACGCACCCGGTCGGCCAGAAGAAACCCAATCCGTGGGGTCTTTACGACATGTACGGCAACGTCGCGGAGTGGTGTAACGACCGTTACGCTAAGGGTTACTATGCCGAGAGCGCGGAGAAGAACCCCCAGGGTCCGGCCAAAGGAGCCGAACGGGTGCTACGCGGAGGCGCGTGGAACTCCACCGCCGAAAGCTGCCGCTCCGCTTACCGGGCCAGCGATCCGTCGATCGACGACACCTGTCTTGCCAGCGACACCATTGGATTCCGTTGTGTCAGAAACGCACCGTCCGATGCCACCGAATCTCAAGCCGTCGCCGCCGAGAACCCTGTTTCGAAGGCCAAGACCGGATTCGTCTACGACGACATCTACCTGGAGCACAAGACCACGCCCGGCCATCCGGAGTCACCCCAGCGCCTCACAGCCATCGTCGAGCATCTCAAGCGCAGCGGGCTGTATTCCGAACTGGTCCATCTCACGCCTGTGGCTGCGCCGCAGCATTGGATCGAAACGGTCCATACGGCCGAATACATGGAGCGCGCCAAGCGCAGTTGTGAGGAAGGCCGCGCATACCTGGATTGCCTCGACGTGCCCATTAGCCGCCAATCCTACAACGCGGCGGTGGCAGCAGTCGGAGGCGTGTTGGCCGCGGTGGATGCCGTGATGGAGGGCAAGGTTGCCAACGCCTTCTGCGCGGTGCGCCCGCCTGGGCATCACGCGCTCGGCGATGAGGCAAAGGGCTTCTGCATCTTCAACAACGTCGCCATCGGCGTCCGTTACGTTCAGCAGAAGTACGGCTTGCCGCGCGTGCTCATCGTGGACTGGGACGTCCATCACGGCAACGGCACCCAAGCGACGTTCTACGACGACCCGAACGTGCTGTATTTCAGCACGCACCAATGGCCCTTCTATCCCGGCACGGGCAGTTCCCTGGAGACAGGAGGGGGCGGCGGCGCGGACCTCAACATCAATAATGTGCCCCTGCCCGCGGGGTCGGGCGACAGCGAGTATATCAAGATTTTCGAGGGGAAGTTGCGTCGCGCAGCGCTGGCCTTCTCGCCCGATTTTGTCTTTGTCTCGGCCGGGTTCGATGCGCACGAAGGCGACACGCTCGGCGGCATGAGGGTCACGACTGAAGGGTTCGCCAGGCTGACGCGCGTTGTCAAGGAGATCGCAGCCCAGTGTTGCCAAGGCCGCCTGGTGGCATCTCTCGAAGGTGGCTACCGCCTCGATGACCTGGCCGCGTCGGTCGAAGCGCATCTCCGCGTCCTGATGGAATGAGAAGAATTGCCAATGCTGTTCCACACATGGGCATTCCTGCTATTCTTTCTCGTCGCCTATCCTTTGTACCTGCTTGTGAAGGGGACGCGGCTGAGACTCCCCTGGCTCCTGGCGACCTCCTACCTCTTTTATGCGTGGCTCAGCCCCTTGTATCTCGTCCCGATCGTGTACGCGAGCGTCGTGGATTACTTCCTGGTCGGGAGAATGGTCAAGAGTCGCCGCCAGAAGCTCTGGCTTGGTCTGAGCGTAACCAATAGCCTTGCCTTGTTGAGCATCTTCAAGTACAGCCGATTCATCACCGACAACGCGAATCTTGTCCTATCGGCACTGCGGATTCCCTACGAATTGCCGGCCCCGGGCTTTCTGCTGCCCGCCGGCCTGTCGTTCTATCTCTTTCAGTCGATGGGCTACGTCATTGACTGCTATCGCCGCACTATCCAGCCGGAGAGGAGCTTTCTAAGATATGCGACATTCGTTTCCTTTTTCCCGCGTCTGCTGGCCGGGCCGATTGAGCGCGCGGGGAACCTGCTCGGCCAGTTGCGCGAGACACCGAGAGTCTCCGGCTCAGACTTCGCCGAGGGGTTGTCGGTCTTCGTCGTCGGCTTGTTCAAGAAGGTCGCGCTGGCAGACTACCTGGCCCTGTACGTAAACAAGGTCTACGCGGCTCCGGAGGAGTCTCAGGCGCCGGCGCTGATCGCGGCGACTTTCCTGTTTGCCTGGCAGATCTACTTCGACTTCAGCGGTTATACCGACATGGCGCGCGGGATCGCGCGGATGATGGGCATTCGCCTGATGCTCAACTTCAACAACCCCTACCTGGCCACCGGTCTCGGCGAGTTCTGGAAGCGCTGGCACATCAGTCTCTCGTCATGGTTCAAAGACTACGTCTACATCCCGCTCGGTGGCAATCGCAAGGGCCGGTTCAACACATACCGCAACATCTTCCTGACGATGGTCCTGTCGGGCCTGTGGCACGGAGCGGCCTGGACCTTCGTGCTCTGGGGCGCAATCCATGCGCTCGGACGCTTCGCCACGCGAGAACTGGAGCGAACGGCCTTCTATAGGGACAAGGTGCCGACCTTCCCCAAGCAGGTGTTCGTCTTTGCCTGGGTGACATTCGCCTGGATCTTCTTCCGGGCCGAGAGCATCGGCGACGCGTGGGTGATCGTCAAGAGGACCTTCAGCTCGGGTTTAGCGAATCCCTATTGCCCCCTGCTGGCGCTGGTTTTGATCGCCGCCGTGTGGTGCTACCAGTTTGTGTTCGAGTCACGATGGCAACGAGTGCTCCAGTTGCCGGCCGTGCGCGTGGGACTTGTCGTCCTCATGCTCGCCTACCTGGCGACGTTCAGACCCGCGGCGGAACAGGCGTTTATTTATATGCAGTTCTGACCATGGCCCAAAACAGTTCAGCACAAACGGCGCTGCCAAATTCCAACGCCCTACGGTTGTCGGACCGCCAGTGGCTGGTTGTCGCTGTCGCTCTCCTGGCTCTGGTGGTCTCGGCACCGGCAATCTGGCGGCGCATCGAACGCTTCAACCCGGGGCCCGACTACCGCATTCCGTACGAGCTGAGCAGCGACTACTGGCTGTATCACCGATACAGTGCATGGGTTTCGGCCCGAGAAGACAAGATCGCTGTCATAGGCGATTCAGTCATCTGGGGACATTACGTGCCGCCCGACAGGACGCTTTCGCACTATCTCAACGCCGAGACCTACAGCGATCGCTTCGCTAATCTTGGCCTGGACGGGACGCATCCGGCCGCCCTCCAGGGTCTGATCGCATACTACGGCGAGAGCCTCGCGAGTCGGACCGTCCTGCTCCAGTTCAATCCGCTGTGGCTCACTTCCGAGAAACACGACCTGCAAACGAGGAAGGAGTTCCATTTCAACCACCCCAAGCTCGTCCCGCAGTTCGTCCCGAAGATCCCGTGCTACCGAGCGTCGCTCTCAGCCCGACTCTGGGCCGTCACGGAAC
>CAZGRF010000195.1:0-6881 GCA_964527825.1 uncultured Pirellulales bacterium | reverse complement strand
GCTTTTTCGCAAAAAAGCAGTGCAGCGAAACGTTAGAACGGCCGATTCATATAGTATGCGCGTTCATGGCCCAAGGAGCGGCTGTGCGCTTGAATTGGCATTGATGGAGCCGAGGAAGTAAGTGGCCAGGAAGAAGCAGAGGGTCGGCGTCAAGGCACAGGTCTCCTCGTGGTGGGGGGCCAGAACGAGAAGGCGGGCCGAAGCCAGAAAACAGACCGCTCTTACCGCGTTCAAGGTGGTGGCGGTGATGTGCTTCTTGGCAGCCGCCGGCACCTTTCTGCGCTACGCCGAAGGCTACGTGAGATCGGCCAGACCGGCCGACGAGGGCTCGCTTACGCTGCTCGATGTGCCGACGTGGGTCAATTGGGACCTGAAGGCCAGGGTCGTCGCAGCCGCCGGCGGCAACCGTTTTCCCATAAGAGAAGATACCGCCGCCGTCGTGGCGCGCAACCTCGCTTCGGTGTCCTGGCTGGACGACGTCGAAGTGCAGGTGACATACGACGCCGTGCAGGTCAAGGCACGCTGGCGAAAGCCCGTGGCGCTGCTCGAAAGAGGCCCATCCAGATTTTACGTAGACTCCGATCTCGTCATCCTGGACTACATGCCGATGGCGAAGCTACCCATTGTGAAGGTCGAAGGGGTCTCGTTTGGACTGCCGCCGGCACCGGGCTCGGTCTTCGACCGGGACGATCTGGCCGCGGCCGTCAAGCTCGTTGTCTTGCTGGGCCGTATGGACGCGGAGATCGCCCCGAAGAATCCGCTGCTGGAGCAGATTGCCAGCATCGATGTCAGCAACTACAAGGGAAACAAGAATCACAGCGCGCCGCACATTTCACTCTACAGCAAAGACGGCACGCAGATTCTCTGGGGGGCCGAGATCGGTGAATGGGCCAAGCATCTGGAGGCCAAGGACGAGCAGAAGCTCGCGAAGCTCTACACCTACTACAAAGAGCACGGTTCATTGGGCGCCGGTGTCCGGTACATCAACCTGCGCGATCCTCAGGACAAGGTTCCGCAGCCAATCGACCGGTACCGGTAGAGAACTCGGCCAGCGCCGTCGCCAGATCGGCGTAACGGTAGGGGACTCCGAATCGCTCGCATATCGCCTTGAGTCTCTTGAGGGCCGCCTCGGTCAACTCACTCTGAAAATCGGCGTCACCATTGCAGCAGAAGATACGACAGCCGGAAAACCGATGGCTGTGGACGGTGCATTTCTTCGCTTCCTGATACGGGCATGATCCCGAAGTCATCTGCTTGAGATTCTCGGCGCCGAGTCTCTCGGCCAGATAGATCAGTTCGGGCGGCGTGACGAAGAGAAGATGATCGTAGGACGCGAAGTCACAGCAGGCCCCGCACGCGCGGCATTGTCCGGCCCGGGCCTCGTCCCGGCCAAGCTGCGTATCGATCCACTCGTAGAGGGCCGCTACTTCTGTGATGAGTCGGCCGTGTCTTTCTGATTTTCCCACCATCTCTTGTTTCTCTTGATTCGTTCGATCTGCTCGGCGCTGTAATGCCGCCCGCGGTTGATGCCCGGGCACATGTGGGCAGCGGCGTTCCAGGCGTTGGGGCCGGACAGGTTCTCCGACCAGAAGGGCCAGGTCCGACACTGGCTGGGCCTGACCGGGTAAATCACGCATTGCCGGCTGCCACCGATCGTGCGCAGAAAGATGCAGTCCTTCGTGACCTCGTGTTCGATGATCGTGGTGCGCAAACCCACCGACCGCAGATATCCCCGGCGCAACTCCTCCGGCGGCAGGCCCAGGCACTGGGCGATCAACTCGATCTCAGGCCTGAGGACCCAGATATACCCTTCGCCCGGCCCGGAACAGCACCCCCCGCACCCCTGACACTCAAAGTGCAACCCCGCCGCATACCACTTTGTGTCGGCATCTGTTCTACTCATCATGGCCTGCGAACCGCTCTACCATTTCAAGACAGCGCCGGTGTCGGCGCTGGTGGCCATGGCGGCGTATTTGGCGAGGCAGCCTTCCTTGATGCGGGGCTCGGGTGGCGTCCAGGCCTTCTCCCGCTCGGCCAGTTCCGCGTCGGAGAGCTTCACATTGATCGCATTGTTCGGGATATCGATCTCGATGATGTCGCCGTCCTTGATCAGGCCGATGGGCCCGCCCACCGCGGCTTCCGGGCTGACGTGCCCGATGCAGGCGCCTCGCGTGCCGCCGCTGAAGCGTCCATCGGTGATGAGGGCGACCGATTCGCCGAGCCCGGCCCCCATGATGTAGCTGGTGGGACTGAGCATTTCCTGCATGCCGGGCCCGCCCTTCGGGCCTTCGTGGCGGATGACAACGACGTCGCCCGCCCTGGCCTTGCCGGCCAGAATGCCTTCGCAGGCATCCTCCTGGCTCTCGAAGATGACGGCCGGGCCGGTGTGGGTGAGCATGCTCTTGGCAACGCCGGCGCTCTTGACGACGCCGCCGTCGGGTGCGAGGTTGCCGCGCAGGATGGACAGCCCGCCCGTCTTGGAATAGGCGTTCTCCAGCGGGTGGATGACCTCGGGGTCCTTGATCTTGGCGGTGGCGATGTTCTCGCCCAGTGTCTTGCCCGTGACGGTGGGGCAGTCGAGGTTCAGCAGGTTCGGAACCTTGCTGACCTCGTTGAGGATCGCGCTGATCCCGCCGGCCGCGTCCACATCCTCGATATGGACCTTGCTCGAAGGCGAAACCTTGCAGATATTCGGACACTTGGCCGAGATAGCGTTGATCCGGTCCAGGTCGTAGTCGATCTTCGCCTCGCTGGCGAGGGCCAGTGTGTGCAGGACGGTGTTGGTCGAGCCGCCCATGGCCATGTCGAGCGCCAGGGCGTTGTCCATGCTCTTGACGCTGATGATGTCCAGCGGTTTGAGGTCCTTCTCGATGAGGGTCATGATCTGCTTGCCCGCGGCATTGTACAGGTCCTGACGCTTGGGATCGACCGCGAGGATCGTCCCGTTGCCCGGCAGCGCCATGCCGATGGCTTCGCACAGGCAGTTCATCGAATTGGCGGTGAACATGCCCGAGCAGCTTCCCTGGGTGGGACATCCGGCGCACTCGAGCTCTCTCAGATCAGCCTCAGTGATCTTGCCCGCATTGAACTGCGCGACCCCTTCGAAGATGCTGATGAGGTCCGCCACCTGGCCATCCGTGGTCTTGCCCGCTTTCATGGGGCCGCCCGAGACGAAGATGGTCGGAATGTTCAATCGCACCGCGGCCATCAGCATACCCGGGATGATCTTATCGCAGTTGGGGATGCAGATGAGCCCGTCGAAGCAGTGTGCCCGGACCATCGCCTCGACCGAGTCGGCTACGATCTCGCGCGAAGCGAGCGAATACTTCATTCCTGTGTGCCCCATGGCGATGCCGTCGCAGATGGCGATTGTGTTGAACTCGAACGGCGTGCCGCCAGCCTGACGGACCGCCTCCTTGACGACCCGGGCGACCTTGTCGAGATGAACGTGCCCCGGCACGATTTCGCAGAAGCTGTTGGCAATTCCGATGAAGGGCTTGTTGATGTCCGCATCGCCCAAACCGCATGCATGAAGCAGTGCGCGGTGGGGCGCCCGCTGAAAACCTTTCTTGACTGTGTCACTTCTCATTGTCAGATGTCTCCGAATAAGATCGCACGTGCGGCCCAGGCCGGAAGCTCACAAGTGTAGCCGATGCTTGGAGATGAACAAAGAAAAATCATTGTCTGTCGAATGAGGTCCCCTATAATTGTCTGCAGGTTGTAAGGGTGGGTGGGAAGCGCCACTGGATGACAGGGCATTGGAATGCGGAAGTCGCGTAGCATTGTGGATGTCGTCGCGGTCTTGACGGCGTGCGTGTTTCTCCTTTGGGGAGGTTGCTCAGCACAGCGTAAGGGGCCTCCCGAAGCTCAGCGGGAGTCACCCGTGGCGGAGCAATCGGCCGGCCCAGGACGAGCCGTCACGCTGGCCTTGAAGTTCACGCCGGGGCAGACGACCGTCTACAACGTGACCACGGAGGCCGAGAAGAGCGTCGAATGGCACGGTGACACCTCCGGCAAGCCCAGATCGTTCGAGGGGGGCCGCACCGGGTATCATAGCGAGATGACGTTTGAGCAACGGGTGCAGCGTGTTGACGACCAAGGCAACGCCACGTTGAAGATTACCATCAAGGCCTTCAAGTACCTCAGCCGCGCGCGGGACTCCGTCATGGTCGACTTCGACAATGCAAGACCAACCGACCAGGGCAGTCCGTTCGCCAAGCTGGTCGGGCAGAGCTATGGGCTGGAGATGTCGCCGAAAGGGGAGATCTTGGCGCTGATCGACGTCGAACCCGCCCGGCAAGCGCTGGCGGGAGATACCCCCGAGCATCAGACGGCGCTGAGGCTGCTTGATGAGCCCATCATCAAGAACCGACATGAGATTCCCGTCCTGATGGCCCTGCGGAGCGATGACGTGTCTCCTGGGCAACGCTGGAGCGATATCAAGAGTCTTGATTTCGGTATGATGGGGACGAGGGAATTCGAGCGCGTCTATACGCTGGACGCACTCGCGGTTGATGATGGGGATGGAATCGCTGTCGTCGGGATGAACGCGATTCCGTCATCGGCGCTGGCGCAGGAGCAGCACGAGGCGCAGCGCACCAACGCGTTTGCCCAGATGTTCGACAGCACGGAAGACTACGACGGCCAACTCAAGCTCGGCCTGAGCGCGGGTGAGATCGTTGAGTACACCGAACAATTGCGCATGCAATGGGTGGCGGCCGATCCCGCCGCGGCCGAGACCGGCACCAGCAATCCGGCCGTGCTCAGAATGGGAGCGACACAACTATACCGGCTTGATCGCGTTAAGTGATACAATCGAAGTGAGCCGATTGGGTGGCGCGCCAAGCCCGGTTGACCGAAAGGAATAGCGTTGAGGACGACAATCGCCATTGTTGTTGCTGTGGCGTTGATATTGTCTGCTGGATGCGGAGCGGGCGATGCCGGCCACAAGACGGCCGGTGGGAAGACTCCGCGAGGCGGTCGTGTCCTTTTGACCGTCGATTTCGAGCCGGGCCGGACTCTTACCTACAAGTTCGTCTCGAACAGGGACATTGTGTTGGACTGGGACCCGGCTGCGCCCGCGAGCGCGAGCACGATTCAGAAGCAGTCCGAACGCTTGGAGATGGTCGTGGCTTATACTCCCGTCGAGGCTGATCCCTACGGTCTCAGCACTATCCGCGCGACCTGTCAATCGGTGGAAATCGTACGGACCGGACGGCCCAGTGGGCGCGGCCTAAACGCAGATGCCGTTGCCACGGCGCGGGGCAAGAGCTTTACCATCAAGGTCGATCCGCGCGGCAAGATCGTGGATGCCTCGGACCTCGATAGGCTCATCCGCGAGATGGGTGTTGCAGCGTTCCGCCCCAATCCATCGAGGGGGCGGATCAAGGAACCCGACCTGATCGGTGATTTCATCGCCAGCCAGTGGTTTCTCTGGGATGCGGTTTCGAGTATCGAGACTCCTGCGGCCGGGGTGGCGGTCGGACAGACCTGGCAATCGACCCTGTCGGTCCCAACACCGATGGTGATGCGCAAGGCGCGTGACGTCACATATCGGCTGGATGATGTGCGCCGGACCGAAGAGGGCCTGGTGGCCGAGATCGGTAGCACATACAGCTTGGCGGATGCGGCGCCGTCAGACTGGCCGATCCCGTATTCCGGACGGTTCCAGGTCAGCGGAACGTTCGGTTTCCTTGGCGCCTATGACGTGAGCGAGCTCGAAGGCAGCGGCTGCGTGCTGTTCAACGTGGACGCAGGGCGCATCGAAAGGGAAGATCAGAAGTACGTACTGCAGATGAAAGCATCCTTGCCGCCGATGGGCATCCGGGCCAACCCGTTGATCACCATCGAGCAGACACTGACGATGGAGTTGCTGGACCCTGAGGCTCAGCCGTAAGCTCGATCTGGAGGCTATAGCACATTGGAACGTGACTGTCTTTGGGCGCCGTGGCGCATTCCATACATACGGGCTATTGAACGGAACGAAGGCTGCTTCCTTTGCCGCGATTTGTCACACCCGGAGGCCGACGACGAGAACCTTGTCTTGTGGCGAACACCCCGGTGCATCGTCGTCTTGAATCGGTTTCCGTATAACAACGGGCACCTGCTGATTGCCCCGGCCCGCCACGTTGCGAGCCTCGACGAGACTTCCGATGAAGAAATGCTCGAGTTGACCAAGCTCGTGCGTGAAGCGCAGCGGGCCCTGTCACTGACGCTCGGCCCTCACGGCTTCAATGTGGGCCTTAATTTCGGCCGTTGCGCGGGTGCGGGTCTGCCGGGTCACCTGCACATCCACGTCGTGCCGCGCTGGGATGGTGACACTAACTTCATGAGCGTTTGCAGCGATACGAAGGTGGTCAGCCAGTCCTTGATCGATTTGCTGGCTGAGCTGAAAGCCGCCAGCGCCGAGCACGGCCTGCCCAGTCTGTGAATCGTTGAACGGTTGCGGTTGCGCGGCTCTTGCCGTTCGACGCAACTGCTTGCCGAGGCCGGTCTTAAGGAATGGCGATGTCCGATGATCTTCACAGCTACGCCGTCACCGAGGCGGTGAGCGAGGGGCGAGCCTTTTCCGAAGCGCCGCATCCTTACCGATCGGGCTTCGAGCGCGACCGCGACCGAATCATCCATTGCTCGGCCTTCCGCCGGCTCGAAGGTAAGGCGCAAGTCTTTACGCCGGGCCTTGACGACTACTACCGTACCCGCCTGACCCACAGCATCGAAGTCGCCCAGATCGGCCGGACCATTGCCAAAGCACTGGGCCTCAATGAGAGTCTGACCGAGGCGATTTGCTTGGCGCACGACCTGGGACATCCGCCTTTCGGCCATGCGGGCGAGGCGGCCCTCAACGATCTGATGGCCGAACACGGCGGATTCGAGCACAA
>CAZGRF010000194.1:2501-6896 GCA_964527825.1 uncultured Pirellulales bacterium | reverse complement strand
GCGCACTACGCCAAGGCATGCGTCGACGTAGAATACAAGTTCCCGTTCGGCAGCGGCGACTGGCAGGAACTCGAAGGCATCGCCAACCGCACCGACTACGACCTGCGTCAGCATCAGCGCGGTATGCGCAGCATGAACGCGTGGTATGAGAATGGGCGCGATCTTACCAAGGTCAGGCTGGTCGACGAGGCCGAGGACTATCAGAAAGGCCCGCTGTCGTTCTTCGACGATCAGAAACAACTGCGCTATATCCCCTACGTGATCGAGCCCAGCGCAGGCATAGACCGCAGCACCCTGGCCTTCCTGGTCGATGCCTACGACGAGGACGAGGTCAAAGGCGAGACACGCAATCTTCTGCGGTTCCATCCGGCCCTGGCGCCGATCAAAGCGGCCGTCTTTCCGCTGGTCAAGCGAGACGGAATGCCCGAGATCGCCCACAACATAGCGAGCGACCTGAAGAAGTGTTTCTCCTGCTTCTACGATGAGAAAGGAGCCGTGGGGCGGCGCTATCGCCGTCAGGACGAAGCCGGGACCCCCTTCTGTTTGACCGTAGACGGCCAAACACTGGAAGACCGGACCGTCACCGTCCGCGAGCGCGACTCGATGGAACAGGTGCGCGTCTCCACCGACCAGGTCCGCCATTACCTGCGCGACAGGCTCGACATGTAGGCCGGCACGCTCGCAAGGCGTCCCGCGAATCGACGCAGGCTACTCGTAGGCATACCAGGCGACGCCTTCGTACTGCCACGTCGGCAAGTTGGCGACGACAGAGTCTTTTTCGGCCTCGCTGATCGTGTAAAAGTGGGCGCCGAGCGAACCCGACCAGAAACGGTAGACCGGGCTGGCCCCGGCCGGCTGCGAGCCTTCCGGATACGCGTAGAATCCCACACCCTCATAGGTCCAGATGAAAGCGGGATACGTAGCGATGATGGAGTTCCGTTCTGCTTCGCTGATCGTATAGAAATGCGCGCTGTGCTGTGGCGACCAAAAACGATACACGGGAGCCAGGTCCGGCTGGCTGTCAGTGGTGAAGGCATAGAACGCCACCCCTTCATATGTCCAGACGTTCGAAGCATACGTCGCGATAACAGAGTCCTTCTCCGCCTCGCTGATCGTATAGAAGTGCTTCGAATTCAAAGGCGACCAGAACCGATAGACCGGGCTGTACGATAGGGCTGACGCGGTCCGGAAGGACCAGAGCGGACCCTGCGTCGTACCCCAGGCATTGCGGGCCACGACGCGCCAATAGTAGGTCGTGTTGGCCTGGAGGGCTCCGGGACGATACCAGGGGACCACACCGTACGAGCTGACCGGCGCGAGACCGCCCGGGCTGGTCCCCAGGTAAACGTCGAACGAAGGAACGACCGCGCTAAACGCGGTGGCCCGCGTGACATTCTCCCACCCGGGACAACCCGTGTCGGGACACACACGCGACCGGTCGCACGTCAGGCTATCGTCCACCTCAAAGCTTTGCATGCCGGCTGTAATGATCCCCTCGACCTCCAGGGAGCTGCGGTCGAGAACAGGCGACCCGGAACTGCCGACGTACGTATCCACGTTGGCTTGGAAGAACGTCGAGGCCGTCGTATCGCGCACCGTGCCGCCGGCGTCGTATTTCCTGGGGACTCCCCACGGATGCCCGACTACCAGCAACTCCTGACCCTTGGTCACCTGGCCTGTTCTGCGAAGCAGCAGCGGGGTATGGCCCGTCACCGGCCGCTCCAGCCGGACAAGCGACCAGTCCGGATACCCACCGCTGTAGGCGATCACCTCGCTGCATCGGTAGACCTCGTCGGCACTGACCGTCAGGGTTGCCGTAGACGCATCCTCCATCACGAAGCCAAACACCACGGCCAAATCCGAGATATTGTCGCAGGCAACGCAGTGCCCCGCCGTGGCTACCAGGTCGGGCGTCACCAGGACGCCGCTGCAAATCCCGGGCGCCGGCTGGTTGCGGAAGGGTTCGTCTGCGCAGAGCGGATTGTCCGTGCCGAGGGGATTGAGATCTCGGTACCAGTAAGCAAAGGTCTCGGAAGGAAGCGTGAACGTGCCGTCGCCGTTGTTGGTCAAATGCCACCAGGGCACGATTACTACGGTCGCATCGCCGGCGGCCAGGTAATTCGGATTGCTTACCTCGTACTCCTCAACGCGGTCGTCTTTGCCGTAGATAACCTCGGGGATGGGCTCCGCCGTTCGATCCGTCTTGGAGACCATTTCCCGGGCTTTGGCTAAGCCCGCCAGCGCCGACGAGCCGTTCCACGACAATACAGAGCGTGTCGCAACACCACTGGCGCCATTGGACGGACTTGGCTGGCTCGGTTCATCCGGAAAATCGAGAGGGTACTGTGTGACAGTCAAGGTGTAATCACCTGTGCGGTAGTCATATCCGGCCACGCGGATACGATAGCTCGTGCCGGCGACCATGCGCATCGTGATCTGCGGATTGAGATCACTGTCACACCGGTCGTCATTGCATGCCAGCTCGGTCCCTCCGCATTGATTGAACACGGCCAGCGTCGCGTCGAAGTCGGCGCTCTCGACGTTCAAAGTCACCAGCCCCGTTCGCGTCGCCGTGAACATGTGCCATACATCGAGCACGTCGTAGAAACCACACCAGGTCTCGTAAGCGCCGGTCGCGCCGACCGTGCTGCCTTGATACGGAACGCCATCCTGAATCGCAATGGCGTTGGCGCACGCATCGTGCGGCTGCGTCTGCGATGGGACAGTGTAGTAGACCTTTATCCACCATGTGTCGATGTAGCCATTGTCCTGCTCGTACCAATCGAAGACCCAGAGAGTCCAGAGTTGGTTGACGCCCTCTCCCGCGGCGTCCCTAATCCCCGTCACCGTCTCTTCCAGGTTGACGGTCGCGTCATTCTCATCATCATGAAGCGTGTAGTCAAACGACAAGTCCTCATCGGACAGGGTGACGGTCAAGTCGCCGGCATAGGGGTAGACGATCCGATAGTGGACGTCGATGCACGTAACCACCGCGTTCGAAGGCGCTCCACTGACGTCGATATCACTCCAGGTCCAATCGTAGTACACCGTATTATAGTTCGCATTGTTGGTTCCCGTCCTAAAGGTCCCCGAGCATGTCGCCGCGGCGGTGATGCCCTGGGGCGTCACGTTCGCAGACAGATCGGGTTTCTCCGACAGGATGAAATCGCGGAGAACGGTCACTTGCGCTCCCTCTTCAATCAGGTCTCCCACGGCCGCCGCGTACCATTGGGCCTTGACCCGCTTTCCCCCGTCAAGGATCTGCAGCCGGCTACCGGGCGCGCAAGGCAATGACCTCAGGCGATCAAGCGGGCGCAGATCGTCCACCGCTACCTCAACCTCAGCAAAATGCGGATACGCCGGATACGAGTCGCGCGTCCGCTGACACGCGCACGGAGCCGTCGCCGTCTTCGGCGGCCGCGACCACCCACGCCGCGAGGAAGACAGGGCGTTCGAGCGGGCCTGCTCAAGCTTGTCACGGGGCGAAATGCGAGGGCGCTCGAACCGCGCCGCCTCGGACGCCCTGCCGAGCCCGCATAGCAAACTCAACCCCACTGAAGCCGCGGCGATCAGGACACGTCGCGACCTGACAGACAGCATCATCATAGAGGTCTTCATCCTCAGACTCCTCTCGTCAGATTTCTTCCCACGCATTAGGTGAATCGACTGGCACCCGGCATGAGGACTGTATGCGCCCATCTTAGCGAATGTTCGGAGCGACAGGAATCCCCCAGACTGCCCATTCATTCTATTCATACCACAGACTCTGTCTCCAATACAAGGCGAAAGCACACAGACAAGTCACGCACGAAGCGGCACTTTCCTCCTCGCCAGCTTCCTTCCTGCCATCAATCGAAACACGGGCATACCGCCTGCATTGCCTGCCCGTCAAGAAGAGGCAAAGCGGCGAATCGTCGTATGTCCTGTGGAATACCCACTTTGTGATACCAGTCCTATAAAAGGTAAAGCTTTTGAACTGCGCGTGCCGATGAGAAAATGGGGTGAAAGGCGTTCTCCCAGTACTGGCAGTGTGGTTCTTTGGAAGCTCGGACGATTGTCGCAAAACACCGCGCGACACCCATAGTGCGTGTGAAAGAAGCCGCCGTCACATAGGGGAAAGGATTCACAATGCAGAGAGAAAAACCACGCGAAACGAAGCGATTCGCCACCATGACGTTCCTCTTCGGCATCCTGGTGGTCACCTCTCTGGCCACCACCGGCTGCAACGATCGAATGGCCCGGATGGAGGAGAATCAGACGAGGCTTCAAGCCATGGTGGCGGCCAACTCCCGCCAACTCGCCACCATTTCGTCGCAGGTCTACGCTAACCAATGTGAGTTCAGCGAGAGCATGGCCGCCCTCCATCAGAACCAGAAAAGCACGCAAGCTGAGGTT
>CAZGRF010000194.1:0-2491 GCA_964527825.1 uncultured Pirellulales bacterium | reverse complement strand
CTTCGGGAAACCGTCGCCGGTGGCAACCGGCAACTCGCCAAAGAGCTTGCCAAGCTCGAGCACGACCAGACGCTGCTCAGAGAGGGCGTGATGCAGGTCGCCGATATGGTGCAGACGACCAATACGTCCGTTGGCGCGATCGCGCGGGAACACGCCACCCTGCACCGGATGGTGCAGACGAACAAGCAGGAGCTGGCCGACAAGATAACAGCGGTGACCCACACACAACAGGTAATGCAGGGGCTCATTCAGGGCAACAACGAGCAACTGGTCCGGCGTCTCACGACCCTGGCAGCCGGTCAAGGCCGGTTCCACGCCGACCTCGACAACCTCCACAATCTCACGCAGGGCATCGCGGCGGAGGTCGGCACCGTCGCCAAGGAGCAGACCTCCATCCACGGCACCCTGCGTGTCCAAGCCTCCACACTGGCCGAGAAGATCGCCGTTGTGCAGCAAGGTCAGCAGGACATGCAGTCGATTATCGACCAGGTTGCCAATACCGCCAGTGGCATAGCCGACGGCGTAGGCGCGCTGGCGGCAGGCGTCACTTCCGTCTCAGCCGGGTTGAGAACTCTCGATGAGACGGTCAGGACCGATAATCAAGACCTCCTCGCCCGCGCCACAAGGCTAGCCGAAAGTGAGCAAGCGATTGAAGCTGGCGTAGGCGAGTTGGTCGAGCAAACCAGCCGAATTGTCGCTGAGCAGACAGCACTGCGCCAAACCGTACAGAACCACGACGAGGCTGTCTCCACTGACGTGACAAGAATAGCGCAGACGCAACAGCAGGTGCTGAGCGGCCTCGACACCGTGACCGCGACGGCCGGCCAAGTGGCTCTTGACGTTATCGCGATGGATGAGAGCCAGGGCGAATTGGAGCGGGCTGTCCAGACCGATCGCGAAGTCCTCGTCGGCAAGCTGGCCGAGATCGCTCAGGGCCAGCAGCAGTGGATGGCGCGATTCGATGAGGCGCAGACCGAGGCTGAGACGATCTCCGCAAGCATCACCACGCTCCAGCAGCGAATCGTGGAGCTGCAGGGAACGCTGCAGAGCGAACTCCAAGGCGTGACCGCCCAACTCGGCAACGAGACGCAACGAACTCGACTTGAGGAGATGGTGAACCGGAACATGCAGGCCCTGGTCGAGCAAGTCTCTGAGCTTCGCGAGATGCAGGGTTCATTGCAGCAGCAAATGCAGCAGGCGCAGGACAGCACACAAGGTCAGAACAGCGATATCCTGTCGGCGATTCAGCAGTTGCAGTGGAAGACGGGCGTCAACCTGACTGAGGCCGGCGCTGAACCAACGTCCTCCAGGGCAACCGCACCGCGTGAAGTGCAATTGCCGTAACGTGTGCCACAGGCCGGCGAACATCATGCGACCGGTTTCATTATCACGCGGGGATGGCAAAACCGGCCATCCCCTTTTTCGTCATCTCGCGGCACACGGGACGTGAAGACCCGCAATGCCCGACGCGGCCGGCTCGATCCGGCCGATCTCCTCCGGCCCGATCTTCTCAATCCCTTCGACGCCATTGGCCAAGCCATTCTGAAAGATCCTCTCCATGACAGGCAGCTCGCGCTCGTCCGTGGCGATGATGATCTTCCCGCATATCTCGTGCGGAATCTTGTGCCTCTTGGCGAAGGCGATGAGTTCCTTCCGGCCGGCCGTGCAGGTCTGCGCCTTACTGGAGCCCGGCCTGTAGTACAGCCCCGAATGGATGACGCCGGAGTTGTGCCCGGTCTGATGGGCGGCCAGCCGGTCCTCCTTCTCCAGCACCGCCAGCCGGACCGCCGGATGGTTCAGCGCAATCTTATACGCCGAGGCCAACCCCACGATCCCGCCACCGATAACCACAACATCAAAGTCCGTCCGTGCCCGCATAACCATCCGTTCTTGAAGCGAAAGCGACTGCCGACCCACACCATACAGACTCAGACTAATACCGTCAACGCGCAACGGGTCTGAAGAGTCTGTCATGGTGAGTCCATTCGGCCGCGCTCAGGACAGGCTGCGCGAACCATCTGGGCCGAGACTGAAGCGCTGCAATGCCCGCAAAGGTAACCTCCGTCCCTGACTCTGTCATTCCTGCGCAGGCAGGAATCCAGGAAACCACAGGAGGGGAATGACTCACGACCCGCGCCGGCGGGACCGCCGGAGACTACCGACTCAGCCAACAAGGTCGTCATACAGATCCGACCATTGAGGGTTGTCCTGCTCGATTAGCCGCAGCTTCCACTGCCGCTTCCACTTCTTCAACTGCTTCTCTCGCGTGACGGCAGCGCCGGCATCGCGGAAGGTCTCAACGTGTACCAGTCGATGCACGCCGTACCGCTGCGTGAAGCTAGGAACCTCGCTACTGCGATGTTGATTGACTCTGCGCAGGAGGTTGCCGGTCACGCCGATGTAAAGAGTCCCATTCCGCTTGCTCGCCAGGATATAGACGTAGTACAGCTTCACAGACAATGCTCTCTGGATTCCTGCCTGCGCAGGAATG
>CAZGRF010000193.1:0-6930 GCA_964527825.1 uncultured Pirellulales bacterium | reverse complement strand
CTGGACCCGGACAAGATAGCTGCCAATCTCAAAACCACGCGGATCGGACGCACGATCATCGTCCACGACCGCACGTCGAGCACCAGCGACATCGCGGCCGAGTATGCCAAGAATGCTAAGAACGACGGCCTGGTGGTTTTCACTGAGGAGCAGACGGCGGGACGCGGACGTGCCGGCGCCAAGTGGCATAGCACCTACGGCGACAGCCTGCTCTTCTCCATACTCCTGGTCGGCTGCGAGTTGGACAACGAGCTGCTGTCGCTGACGTGCGCGGTGGCCGTGGCTGAAGCGTTGGGTCAGATCGGCGGCAGTCCCGCGCGGATCAAGTGGCCCAATGACATCATCGTGGCCGGCAAGAAGATCGGCGGGATACTCGTCGAGTTCAAGCAGGGCAGAGCGGCGCGAACCCACGTTATCGGGATCGGGATCAACTGCCACCAAGACAAACAAGCGTTCCCGGCCGAGTTGCGAGAAGTCGCCACCAGCATCGACCTGGCCGGTGGCACACGCTGCGATCGAACCATCTTGGCCAAGCGACTGCTCGCATCGCTCGATCACTGGCTGGCGACGGCATACGACAACCGGACACGCGTCATCGACACCTGGAACCGGCTCAGCACGCAGCGCGGCCAACGTGTCACCCTGGCGTACAACGGACGGGAATTCACCGGCAACTGCATCGGTGTCGATCCGGAGAAAGGACTGATCCTGCAATTGGACCGCGGCGGCGTGCGCATGTTCGGCGCGGCCCACACGACGGTGGTCAAGAGGAGCTGAACGGCTTTCGCTCAGTCTTCCGCCTGAGTCAGCGACGGAATCTCGGTTACGCGGTAGCTGCCCTTTTCGACCTTCAGCGCGACCGAATCATCGGCCGCTCTTGTCTCCACCACGAAGAACGTGTCGTACTCCTCTGTCACCGTCAGCGCCCCGCCGCCGGCGTTGGCCTGCTGAAGGAACAGCCTGGCAGCCTCCACGACTCTCTGAAATAGCCGCGTGCTCTCGGGGTCTCGAATGTCGTATTTGGGCCTCTGCAATGTACCGTGCATCGGAACACGGCTGCGTGCCTGCTGCGCGACGATGACGGGCTTCGCCTCGGACGTGTCGATACAGAAGCCCACGACTGCGCCCTTGTAGTACACCCGAGGCGCAGCCTTCAGGGCTATCCCCGATTCTGCGGTGGGCCAACTGTCGTGGAAGACGAAGCTCACCGTCTCTTCGGGCCAGGCGCCGCGTTCGACTCGGATGACCTGCCAGTAAGTGACGTACCAGTGCTGTACCCAGTTGCCCTTGACCGTGGTGGCATACTCTTCGACTTGCGTGCATTGCGCCACGACGAGCGTGTCGGCCGTGCGCCAGGTATCCCGGTCCTCGCCATAGACCGCCGCGTTCTTGGGCAGATACGCGTTGACGTTCCGCGCCGGCGCCGGCGCTGCGCAGCCTGCAATGGTGACTGCTGCGCACGCAGCCAGCGCTACGCTCACCATTCGTCTCACCATGATTGTCCCCAATGCTCGGTCATCAGTCTGCGGTCGTGATTTCCCAGGCCCCGGTAATTCCCTCTCTGTACTTCGGCCAGAGAGGCTCGATCTCGCCGACCCTGGCATAGACCGGACCCCACCGGCTGAGACCCCAGAAATCATACCATTCCTTCAACCACGGGTCCGCATCAATCCGATCGCCCTCCATCAGGATCAGAAGGTCTATCCCGCAGTCATTCCCCTTGCCTCCCGATTTGCCGATGAGGCTGACGTAGAGCCGTTTGCCCTGGGGAGGCTCGTCATACTCCGACGCCGCCACGACCCTGCGGGTGGCTCCCCATCCCGTGGGTAGCGTCGCGCGGATTCTGCCATAGATCAGCTCCGCCTCCGGCACAGGACCCGGCTTGACGTCCATCTCGCAGATGTTCGACACTCGGTCGTGCGACTTCCATTGGAACTTGTATCGACCAGGATGCAAGACGCGATACTGGCTGGCCACATCGTACTGGTCCTCCAGAACGATGGTCTCGCCTGGGAGAATCGCGTCGGTGCCGGCACCAGTCTGGTAGCTCGTATCAATGTAAGGCAAGGTCCGGCCGTTCGGGTCAATCACGAGCATCGGGTCATTCACCATGACAGAGGTGCGCCAGTAGCCAAGCGTCTTGTCCCCCACGTTTTTCATTTCCAGCCGGAACAGCATAGGTTGGCCCAGCACGAACTCGTCGGCCAGCGGAGTCAGAACGTACCGAACCGCCCGATCGAACTCCTGCCGATCACCGGGGGACTGCCGCTGCACAAGTCCCTGCTTGACCCGCTCCTTCTCAACGAAGCGATCCAGTGGCATCAGATCGAAATCCACCGCCCAGGCTTGATCGGTCCTAACCAGCGTCCACGCCCAGCGCACAGGGGAAGGCGTCTTGGCCGAAGCGTCAGCGAGATGGACCTCTTTAGACATCCGCATCACTCTCCCTTCGCGACTGGAGTACGAAAGGGGCTTGAACGACGCAGAGATAACTTCCTTGACCGGCACGAAACGTCGGAAGAAGTCTTCTCGCGAACCCGAGCGCCGCGCCTCGGCCCGGACCGCCGACGAACAATAGGACAAGGCCATCTCCCAATCCGACACCTTCAGGGCCTCCTGAAATCCGCGTGCGACATCGGCCGGGTTACCCTCAAGCTCGGCCAAACGATCCGCAAGCGACGACGGCCTGATCCACTGGGATCGCTCGTACATCCCGTACAACACGCGCACACCCTTGTCGTTCTCATCGAAAACCACCGACAGAACGCCTATCTGTTTGCCGCCTTCCCGGGCGCTCACAAAGTGGTCACAGGTCCACGAGTAGGTCCGGCCGTTCTTCCAGTTCGGGTAGCCCAGGAGCGAGACCATCTGCTGCCGGGAGCAGATGATCTTGGGTGGCAGGTAGACGCGCGTTGAGGAACTGGGGATGGACTGCTCGATGCGCGAGCCGAGGTCGGACTCGAAAATCTTCTTGCCGATCTCCGTACGGCGGCCCGGTTTGTTCCGAAACTCCTGGCACAGCGCCGCCAACGCCTCGGGCAACGGCGGAAGCTCTCTGTTCGGCCATATCCGGCCGCGCCGGAATCGCCGTATCGACGTCTTCGCGTAGACGCGGTCCGCAAGCTCGATCAGCCGGCGCACCGCCTCGCGGTCCGATGGGTCTATCTCAATGACGTCGTCGCGAAAAGACCACGCGAACTGGTGGGGACAATCACGCGCAATGAATATGGCGTAGCACGAGCCGGCTTGCAGAGTATCGCCGTAAGAGGCACCCGCGAAGAGCTCCAGCGGACGGTGCGCATCCTCCTTCTCCAGGTCGCCCGCGACGATGACCCGCACAATCCTGACGACGTAATGATACATTCCGCCGTCTTTGCGGACCGACTGGATATCAGCAAGGACCAACGAGCAGCCGTGCTCGAAGGCGCGTTCCAGCGTCGAGGCGGAAAACGCAGCAGCAGCGGATGGCCTAGCCGCGGCGCCTGCGCACACAAGAACAAGCATCCCGAAGACCAAGACACCTCTGCGCATCGTCGTTTTCCTCCAAATAAGTCCCCTAAGCCACGGGTATGGTAACAGACTGCGCCGATCCCACCATGTAAATTGCCGGTAAAAAGACCGCCGGATCGCGTGCGGCGGCGAGCGAATAATTCGGGTGTGACACAGGCGTGATTGAAGGTGAACTTGGGCGAGCCGCTGACGCTCGGCGGCGTCAGGCGGTTCTAACTCCAGTGTCGAGACGACCGGACGTGGCGGACGTTCCTGACCGACGCCCGCACTGGTGAGCGCTACTCGTGCGTCTTCGACCCCGTGACCGCCCAGCATGTCCGCCTGAACATCACTCGCCGCCGCCCCCACCCTCTGGGAACTCCAACTCCTGCCCCCCCAAGAAGAGTCCTTGATCCCCTGAGAGAACGAGGTCCGCCCACCAGCCTCCAGTCACGGCAGGCCCGTCAGTCCGCAAGAGACGGAGATCGGCTGGTCGCGGACGGGTCAGCGGTGCGAGGCGTACTGAGCCGGCCCCGGGCACGATGCAGCCTCTCCAGAAAACCGCTCTTCCTGAACTGAGCGCTCCATTGGCGCATGGTCAGCCAACCGCCAAAGCGGATCACGCTGGTGCGCCAGGTGCGGTACCACCTTTGCCAGCCCTGTCTAAGGTTGTGCAGCCACAAAGCAATGGCGGGGAATGACAGGACGCTGACGACCACCAGCAAGGCATAGCGGAACTCATAAACGCGGCTCATAATCCGCTTGCCGGCTTCCTGGAGCTCCTTGGCCGTCGCGGGCCCGTCGGGCTCGAAGAGAGGGAAGTTCCCGTCGTAATACTCCCAGCCCACGTCCTCGATAGGATAGACCCGTCCCTGCTGTTCGAGACGCCGTCGTAGTTCCGTGCCAGGTAGCGGGACCGGCAACAGAACCTGGACCGTATCGATCTTGGACTTGTGGATGAAACGTCGGAAGCGCTTGACACGCTCGCCAGTCGGCATCGTGAATCCCACATCGCCCTTCAGCGGGTAACCGAAGATGAACATGCCGTGGATTAGAAAGCCGAACCGGCGGAAGGTCCGCGTCAGGGACAGCATCTCGCGGGCGCGGACCGCCTTGTTCATCGCTTCTAATTCCTCGTCGATGGGCGACTCGAACCCGATCGCCACGTTCAGAATGCCCGCTTCGCGCATCGCGGCCAGCAACTCGGGGTCTCGCGCCTTGTCCAGGCGTATCTGGACCGTCGTGGTCAATTGCCGGCCGATCTGTTCCTGGTACCGGGCGAAGAGCCGGCAGAACCGCAAGGTCTCGTCACGCTGCTGACCGAACAGGTCGTCCACGATGAAAAAGTTCCTGGCGTTGTGTGTCTCGACAAGGTAGCTGATGTTGCCGAGCAGACGCTCGACCGAGGCACAGCGCGGCGTGCCCTTGACGGTACAGAACTCGCAGTTCATGCAGCAGCCGCGGATTCGTTCGACGGGGAATATCTTGATCCGCGCGTAGCGCACCAGCGAGAAGTCGGGGTAGGCCAGAGTGTCGAAATCGCGAATTGGCTCGCGGGCCGGAGTGTGGACGACAGCCCCGTTGTCAAGATAGGCAACTCCTCTGACGCGGCCAACCGCACAACGCCCCTCGACGACCTGCAGAAGTCCGCGGATGGCTTCTTCGCCTTCTCCGAAGACAACGTAGTCGATGCCGGCATGCAGCGCTTCAGCCGTGTTCTCGCCGGCGAAGTGCTGACCTCCGGCGATGGTGACGACCCCAGCCTGCCGGTATTGCCGGGCGAGATGGTAGAGCCGAGGCGACGTGCTGGTCAGGCCGCCGTAGAAGCCGACGACATCGGCCGGTCGCTGCTGCTGGAGCAACTCGTGGTCCGCCCCGCCGGATGAGCCGCGCGGCCCATATCTACCCAGGTTGTTCTCGTCAATGACCTCGACGTCCCAGCCCTCGAGCTCGTTCACAGACGTAGCCACGCACACGGGCCCGAGCGCCGTGGTTCTCTTGGCGATTCGGGAATAGATGTTGAACGCTGGATAGGCCGGGATCACGATTCTCAATCTTCGTCGTTTCATAAGTTCTCTCAGATCTCGAAAGGGAATCAGCGAAATCGTTGTAGGCCATCAGGGCCAGAATGGAAGAGACCCGCACGCATTGGTCGGCGCAGGAGCGACTACGGGTCGCCATCGCGCAATGCCGCTGCCCTGCCACAAGAAACCAATTGCATGGCCAGAAGAAATGACGGTGGTGCGGAGCGACGATCATGTGCTACTCGAAGTCAGTTCCGTGCTGTCGAGGCTTCACGTCGCCATCATTTCAAATCCATTTGTGCACAGCCACTATATCGTCATTCAGGCAAGGCCGCAAGAGATATTTTCAGGCGTACATCGTCGAAGAGGACGCGATTCCCACTTGCAGGCACGATCATCACGTCACACGCTAGGCAAGCAATACACGCGCCTTCGATCCCGCAACCGCTCAGCACGTCCGCCTGAACATCCTCGCCGCCACCGACGGCCGATTGCGTCAGAACGAAGCCAATCCGCACTCCTCGGCCCGCAGCGCGCCCGTCAGGGCCTGCACCGACCCTGCCGAGGGGCATCGAGAAGAACGCCGGACGGCGTCACTGCGAACGGTCGCGCCAGACAAAGCCAATTTCTATTCGCGAGGCGGCGGGACTTGGTCTGGGCGTTGCCGCGCGGCGGATAGTCGGATAGACTCTGGCGAGATGGAAAGGAGATACCTATGACTGCAAAAAGACTCACTATCGCATTGGTTGTCGCGGCGGCCATGACCACCTGCGGCGCGCAGAGCACGAGTGTGGTGGCCCCCGGGGCCGAGGTAACGAAGCTGGCAGGTGATCTCAGCTTCACGGAGGGCCCCGCCGCAGATGCTCAGGGCAACGTGTACTTCACCGACATTCCAAACAATCGTATCCTGAAGTGGTCGCTCGACGGCAAGCTCTCGACGTTTCTCGAAAACACCGAGGGCGCCAATGGGCTGTACTTCGACAAGGCGGGTAACCTCCTCGCTTGCCAGGGCGGTGGCCGGCGGCTCATCTCGATCGCTCCCGGCGGGCAGGTCACCACCTTGGCGGACAAATACGACGGCAAGCCCTTCAACAGTCTGAACGACTTGTGGATTGACCCGAAAGGCGGCGTCTATTTCACCGACCCGCGTTACGGCAATCGCGACGGCATGGAGCAGGACGGCGAGCATGTCTACTACCTGACGCCGGCCCGCGCGAAGGTCATCCGGGTCGTCAGTGACTTGGTCCGGCCGAACGGCGTGATCGGAACACCTGACGGCAAGACGCTCTACGTGGCCGACTACGGCGGCAACAAGACCTACGTCTACACCATCAACGAGGACGGCACACTGGCGGACAAAAAGCTGTTTGCGCCCCAGCGCTCGGACGGCATGACCATCGACAGCGAAGGCAATATC